>JACZWD010000179.1 GCA_022572335.1 Pseudomonadota bacterium | reverse complement strand
AGAACCTGAGCGGCTTGACCCGCACCACGTGGGGCAGGGCGCGCACCTTTTCCAGCACGTCTTCGCCGGGGGCCTGGTCGACCTCGATCAGGGTGATGGCGTCGCCGCCGGGCGCGCTGCGGCCCAGGTTGAACGTCGCGATGTTGATGCCGGCGTCGCCCAGGGTCGTGCCCAGGGCGCCGATGACCCCGGGCTTGTCGTGGTTGGTGATGAACAGCATGCGCGGCCCCAGCGCCGCGTCCATGGGAATGCCCTTGATCTCGACGATGCGGGACTTTTCGTCGGTGAACAGGGTCCCCGCCAGGCCGCGGGTCTGGGTCTCGGTGGTCACCGTGAGCTTGATCAGGGTCTGATAGGCGCCGGCGCGCTCGCGGGTGACCTCGGTGACGGCGATGTTGCGCTCCTTGGCGATGGCCGGGGCGCTGACCATGTTGACCGATTCGAGCAGCGGCGACAGCAGGCCCTTGAGCGCGATGGCGGTCAGGGGCTTGGTGTTGAGCTCCGCCACATGGCCCTGGTATTCGATGGTGACGGCCTTGATCGCGGTTTCCGTCACCTGTCCGGCGAAGCTGCCGAGCTGCTCGGCCAGGGTCATGTACGGCCGCAGCCGGGGCGCCTCCTCGGCGCTCACCGAAGGCATGTTGAGGGCGTTGACCACGGCGCCGGTGAGCAGGTAGTCCGCCATCTGCTCGGCCACCTGGATGGCCACCTTCTCCTGGGCCTCCGTGGTGGCGGCGCCGAGATGGGGCGTCGCCACCACCTGCTCCATGCCGAACAGAACGTTCTCCGTCGCCGGCTCCTTGGCGAAAACGTCGAGCGCGGCGGCCGCCACGTGGCCGCTTTCCAGGGCCGCCTTCAGGTCCTCTTCCACGATCAGGCCGCCGCGGGCGCAGTTGACGATGCGCACGCCCCGTTTCATCCGGGCGATGGCGTCGGCGTCGATGATGTCGCGGGTGGCGTCGGTCAGCGGCGTGTGCAGGCTGACGAAGTCGGAGCGGGCGAACAGCGCCTCCAGGTCCACCTTCTCCACGCCCAGGTCCTGGGCGCGCTCGGCCGACAGGTACGGGTCATACGCGATCACCCGCATCTTCAGGCCCTGGGCCCGGTCGGCGACGACGGAGCCGATGTTGCCGCAGCCGATGATGCCCAGGGTCTTGCCGGTCACCTCGACGCCCATGAAGCGCAGCTTCTCCCACTTGCCCTGGTGGGTGGAGGCGTTGGCCTGGGGAATCTGGCGGGCCAGCGCCAGGATCATGGCGATGGCGTGCTCGGCGGTGGTGATGGCGTTGCCGAACGGCGTGTTCATCACGACGACGCCGCGCTGGGTGGCGGCGGCGATGTCGATGTTGTCGACGCCGATGCCGGCGCGGCCGATGACCTGCAGGTTCTCCGCCGCCTCCAGGAGGTCGACGTCGACCTTGGTGGCCGAGCGCACGACCAGGCCGTCATAGGGGCCGATACGGGCCTTGAGCGCGTCCGCCGCCAGGCCCGGCTCGACGTCGACGGAGATGCCGCGCTCGGCAAAGATCTCCGCCGCGCGGGGGCTCATCTGGTCGGCAATCAGGACTTTCGCCACGACGCTTTCCTCACGCCTCGGCCGGCGTTTGCGCCGCCGTCGCCGCATAGGCCCAGTCCAGCCACGGGAACAGGGCCTCCAGGTCGGCACGTTCCACCGTCGCCCCGGCCCAGATGCGCAGGCCCGGCGGCGCGTCGCGATAGGCGTTTATGTCGAAGGCCACCCCTTCGTCCTCCAGGAGCCCGGCGATGCGCCTGGCCGCCGCCGCCTGGTCTTCGCGCCCGCGCCCCGTGGGCGCCCCGCCGGCGAGCTTCAGGCACACCGACGTGCACGACCGGGTGGCCGGATCGGCGGCCAGGAAGTCGACCCACGGCGTGCGCCCGACCCACCCGGCGATGGCCTGGAAATTGGCCTCGGAGCGGGCGATCAGCGCCGGCAGCCCGCCGATGGTCCCGGCCCAACCGAGGGCGTCCAGCGCATCCTCCACCGCCAGCATGGACGGCGTGTTGATGGTCCGGCCTTTGAACAGGCCGTCGATCAGCGTGCCGCCCTCGGTCAGGCGGAAGATCTTGGGCATGGGCCAGGGCGGGGTGTGGCTTTCCAGCCGCTCGACGGCGCGGGGGCCGAGGATCAGCATGCCGTGCTGGCCCTCGCCGCCCAGGACCTTCTGCCAGGAATAGGTGACCACGTCGAGCTTGTCCCAGGGCAGGTCCATGGCGAAGACGGCCGACGTGGCGTCGCAGATGGTCAGGCCCTGGCGCGCAGAAGGAATCCACCCGGCGCCGGGGACGCGGACGCCGGACGTGGTGCCGTTCCAGGTGAACACCACGTCGCGGGAGAAATCCACCTGGGACAGGTCCGGAAGCGCCCCGTAGTCGGCCGCGAGGACGCGCACGTCTTCGAGCCCGAGCTGCCCGGTCACGTCGGCGGCCCAGAGCGAGCCGAAACTCTCCCACGCCAGCGCATCGACGCCGCGCGGGCCGAGAAGGGACCACAGGGCCATCTCCATGGCGCCGGTGTCCGAGGCCGGCACGATGGCCATGCGGTGGCCGGCGGGCAGGCCGAGGATGGCCCGTGACTTCTCGATCACGGCGGCCAGCTTGGCCACGCTGGCGGGGCAGCGGTGCGAGCGGCCGACAACGGCCCCGGCAAGGGCCTCAAGCGACCAGCCGGGGCGCTTGGCGCAGGGACCCGAGGAAAATTGGGGCTTGGCGGGCCGAACGTCCGGCCGCAAGGGCGTGTTCACGATCGAGTCTCCCTTCCTTGCAGAAGGGCTGCGGCCCGTTGGGGGGCCGTGGCCCGCCGCGCTTATATCGGGCCTGCTGCACCGCGTCAATCGGGGAAGGCGGCGGGGGCGGACGGCCGACGTCGGGTTGCGCGCCGCAAGGCCGCGTCCCGGGCGCCCGCGGCGCCGCCTCGAATCCCGTAGTACCAGGGCGGCGGCGACGGTGGGCGGGCTAAGCCCGGGTTGCCACGTGGTTGGACGACGCGGCGATTTTGGCCAGGAATTCGGCAACGGCGTCGGCGGCGAGTGGGTGGCTGTAATAGTACCCCTGAACCTCGTCGACGCCGTAGGAACTGAGGATACTCAGCACCTCCCCGGTCTCCACCCCTTCGACGTTGACCCGCATGCCGAGGCTGTGCCCGAGGTTGACCACCGCCTTGATGATGGCGGCGTTGCTGGTGTCGTGCGCGATGTCGCGGACGAAACTGCGATCCAGCTTGATCTTGTCGACGGGGAACCGCGTCAGGTAGCTCAAGGACGAATACCCGGTACCGAAGTCGTCGAGCGAGATGGCGATGCCGCTGCGGCGGAAGTCGAGCAGGACCTCGCGCGCCCCATCCTGCATGAAAACGGATTCCGTGATCTCTATGTGCAAATAGGCGGAATCGAGGCCGGTCTTCTGCAGGGCGTCGTGCACGGTCGCCACCAGGTCCTCCTGGCGGAACTGCACGGCCGAAAGGTTGACCGCCACCGCAAAGGCCGGCAGCCCGGCCTCTTGCCAGGCCTTGTTCTGCGCGCAGGCCTGGCGCAGCACCCATTCCCCGATGGGAACGATGGCGCCGATGGCCTCGGCGACGGGGATGAATTCGACGGGCGGGATGAAACCGCGCTCGGGGTGGTTCCAGCGCAGCAGGGCTTCCACGCCGACCATGGCGCCGCTCTTGACTTCCATCTGGGGTTGGTAGACCAGCGACAACTGGCCCGCGGCCAAGGCCGCACGCAGATCCCGCTCCAGGTCCTTGCGGGCCAGGATCTCGGTTTCCATCTGCTCGTTGTAGAAATGGTACCTGTTCCGCCCCTCGGCCTTGCACCGGTAGAGCGCCAGGTCCGCCATCTTCAACAGTTCCTCCGGGGTGTCGCCGTGACTCGGGTAGACGGCGATCCCGATGCAGACGCCGGTGTGGATCACGTTGCCGCCGACCGAGAACGGTCGCGACAGGTCTTCGATGATGCGATCCGCCACCGTCGCGGCGCCCACGGGGTCGGAGAGGTCGGTGAGAAGGATCGTGAACTCGTCACCGCCGAGTCGGGCCAGGGTGGTGTTGTTCCGTGCCACGGTGTCGCTGCCGCGCAGATAGGACTTGAGACGCTCGGCGACCGCCTTAAGCAGCTCATCGCCGGCGGCGTGCCCCAGGGTGTCGTTGACATCCTTGAAGTCATCCAGGTCAAGGAACAGAAGGGCCAGCGAGCGGTCCGTCCGTTCCACCTGGGCCACCGCGATTTGCAGCCGGTCGTGGAACAGGAGGCGGTTGGGCAGATCGGTCAGGCTATCGTGCAGCGCCAGGCGCTCGATATCCGCTTCGGCCCGCTTGCGCTCGGCGATTTCGCGCTCAAGCGCGGCGTTCTTGGCGGCAATCCTTTCCTCGCCCTGGAGGACGTCGACGTATTGCCGCTTGAGGATGCGGTCGGCGCGGCGGACGATCAGGAACAGCGCCCCGTACAACACCCCGAAAATCAGCAAAAAGCCGATAACGAGTCTGCGCGTGGAACGCTCGATCTCGCCGATTAACGGAGTCACGTCCGAATACAGTTCGAAGACGCCCTCCACCGGACCGTCGCCGCGCCGGATCGGGAGATAGCTTTCCACCAGATCCCGGTTCACGACTTCGCCGGAAAAGGCGCTGAATTTCTCCCTGTGGGCCATCTTGCTTGACGGTCTCCCCGCGCGTGCGGCGGCAAAAAATCTGCGATCGTTGCTCTTGTCCTCCCCGATCTGGCTCGCTTGCGACGAAAACACGGTGAGCCCGTCCAGGTTATAGATCTTGACCTTGAGCACCGGTAGTCCGGCGGTGAGTGTCATCAGGGCTACATGGATTTGCCGCGTTTCCGGGCGCACCCGCAGGGCGTCCCCATCGAGCCCCGGGACCGAGCCTACATAAGCAGAGAATTGCGGCCAGATGGTATTGGCGAACGAGCGGGCCAACGCCACATTCTGCCTCTCCGCTATGTCGACGAGGTTGTCCATGGCGTTGTGCCGGTAAAGGATCACCAGCACGACGGTAACCGCGAGGATGGCGATTGCGCTGGTAATGGAAAAATGCCGGAGAAGTTTGAACATTAGCCTACCCTTCTACGCACGGTTAGAGCCAAAATCTCCCGCATGGGCCCATCAGGTGCGACATACCCACGGGGACGGCGGGTTCCACGAAGGAACCAGGCCGCCCCGGATCCCGTCCCGGACCTCCCGGTTGGGGTCGCCTACGAGCACCCTGATGTTCTCGAGCCGTTTTAACTTGTCGATGTATTCCGGCCATCCCCGAGGCGTTTTTTTTTGTAAGAATTTACTGATTTTTTT
>JACZWD010000011.1 GCA_022572335.1 Pseudomonadota bacterium | reverse complement strand
CCCCCAGGCCGATGATCAGCATCGGCCTCTTGGCCCGCCCAAGCACCTTGGCGAAGGCGTGCCGGCCGGCGGCGATCTGTTCCAGGGTCTGGGGCCCGTCGCCAAGGTGCCGGTAGTCATACGTCAGGTCCACCTGTGGCCCGACGACGCCCATGGGAAAGCCGCCGGCGAGGTGGCGCTTGCGCAGCCGCGCATTGATGATGGGCGCCTCCCGGCGCACGTCGGTGCCGATCAGGAGGCAGGCGTCGGCCCGTTCGATCCCGGCGATGGTGGTATTGAACAGGTAGCCGGCGCGCAACGCCCCATCCAGTTTGGCGCCGTCCTGCCGGCAGTCCGTGTTCGGCGACCGCAACTTCGCCATCAGGTCCTTCAACGCCATCATCGATTCGCAGTCGGCCAAATCGCCGGCAATGGCGGCGATGCGTTTCCTGCGGACGCCCTTGAGGCGTTGCCCGATGGCGGAAAAGGCCTCGGCCCAGGTGACGGCCTCGAGCCTGCCGTCGCGGCGCACATAGGGCCGGTCGAGGCGCTGGCGTTTCAGCCCGTCGCAGGCGAAGCGGGTCTTGTCCGATATCCACTCCTCGTTCACGTCCTCGTTCAGGCGCGGCAGCACGCGCATGACCTCGGCGCCGCGGGAATCGACGCGGATGTTGCTGCCCACGGCGTCCATCACGTCCACGGACTCGATCTTGGTCAGCTCCCACGACCGCGCGGCGAAGGCATACGGCGCGGACGTCAGCGCCCCCACCGGGCACAGGTCGATCATGTTGCCCGACAGCTCGGACGTCAGCGCCTTTTCCACGTAGGTGCCGACCTCCAGGTCCTCGCCGCGGCCGGTGGCGCCGAGCTCCGGCACGCCGGCGATCTCGGTGGCGAAGCGGATGCAGCGGGTGCAGTGGATGCACCGGGTCATGATGGTCTTGATCAGCGGCCCCAGGTATTTGTCCTGCACGGCGCGCTTGCTCTCGCGGTAGCGGCTGCGGTCGAACCCGTAGGCCATGGCCTGGTCCTGCAGGTCGCATTCGCCGCCCTGGTCGCAGATGGGGCAGTCCAGCGGGTGATTGATGAGCAGGAACTCCATCACCCCCCGGCGCGCCTTTTGCACCCCGGGCGTGTTGGTGTGGATCACCATGCCGTCGGCCAC
The DNA here is from genome assembly GCA_022572335.1 of Pseudomonadota bacterium. Classification (GTDB taxonomy): domain Bacteria; phylum Pseudomonadota; class Alphaproteobacteria; order Rhodospirillales; family 2-02-FULL-58-16; genus JACZQZ01. Next base: position 19,765 of record JACZWD010000011.1, on the reverse strand, counting down.
CGGCATGGCGCAGGACGCCACCGGCTTGGGCGCCCGCTCCATCTCCACCAGGCACATGCGGCAGTTGCCGGCGATGGACAGGCGTTCGTGATAGCAGAACCGGGGAATTTCGATGCCCGCCTGCTCGCAGGCCTGGAGGACCGTGAGCCCCGGCTCCACCTCTACGTCCCTGCCGTCGATGGTCAGCGTCGGCATGTCTTTTTCCTCACGCCGCCTGATCGGCCTGGCGTGCCTGGAAGGCGGCGATGCGGCGCTCCAGCTCGGGCCGGAAATGGCGGATGAGCCCCTGCACCGGCCAGGCGGCGGCGTCGCCGTGGGCACAGATGGTATGGCCCTCGATCTGGCGGCTGACCTCTTCCAGGACGTCGATCTCCTCGACGGCGATGTTGCCCGTGATCAGGCGCTCCATCATGCGCCACAGCCAGCCGGTGCCCTCGCGGCAGGGCGTGCACTGGCCGCAGCTCTCGTCCATGTAGAACCGGGACAACCGGGCGATCGCCCTGACGATGTCGGTGGACTTGTCCATGACGATCACGGCGCCGGTGCCCAGGCCCGAGCCGGCCTCGCGCAGGGAGTCGAAATCCATGAGCACCGTTTCGCAGACGGACTTGGGGATCAGCGGCACCGAGGAGCCGCCGGGAATCACCGCCAGAAGGTTGTCCCAGCCGCCGCGCACGCCGCCGGCGTGCTTCTCGATGAGTTCCCTGAGGGGCACGCTCATCTCGTCTTCCACGGTGCACGGGTAATCGACGTGGCCGGAGATACAGAAAATCTTGGTGCCCGTGTTGTTGGTGCGGCCGAGTCCGGCGAACCAGTCGGCGCCGCGCCTCAGTATGGCCGGCGCCACGGCGATGGATTCCACGTTGTTGACCGTGGTCGGACAGCCATACAGGCCGGTGTTGGCGGGAAACGGCGGCTTGAGGCGGGGCATCCCCTTCCGGCCTTCCAGGCTTTCGAGGAGGGCGGTCTCCTCGCCGCAGATGTAGGCGCCGGCGCCGACGTGGAGGTGAATGTCGAAGTCCCAGCCCGAGCCGCAGGCGTCCTTGCCGATCAGCCCGGCCTCATAGGCCTCGCCGATGGCCCGCCGCAAGGCCTCGGTCTCGCGGTGGAACTCGCCGCGGATATAGACGTAGCTCACGTTGGCGCCCATGGCGACGGCGGCGAGCAGCGCCCCCTCCAGCAGCTTATGGGGCTCGTGGCGAAGGATTTCCCTGTCCTTGCAGGTGCCGGGCTCGCCCTCGTCGGCGTTGATCACCAGGTAGTGGGGCCGGCCGTCGGAGACCTTGGGCATGAAGGACCATTTCATTCCGGTGCCGAAGCCGGCGCCGCCGCGTCCCCTGAGCCCCGAGTTCTTCACCTCGTCGACGATCCAGTCGCGGCCCTTGGCGATCAGCGCCCTGGTATTGTCCCAGTCGCCGCGCCCCCGCGCGCCCTCCAGGCCCACGTCCCCGAATCCATAGAGGTTGGTGAAAATGCGGTCGGAGTCGCGGAGCATCAGGAAGCCCCCGGTGCGTTGCCCCGGCCGTCCGACGGTCCCATCAGGGTGGTCAGCCCGCCGGCCGGTTCGCACGCCCTGCGGGCGCTCTGGGGTCCGGGCCTGGGCGTGCCCCCTTTCTTGAGCTCGGCCAAAATGGCCGTCGCCGTGCCGGTGTCCAGGTCCTCGTAGTAGTCCCCGCCGATCATCATCACCGGCGCATTGACGCAGGCGCCCAGGCACTCCGTCTCGGACAGGGTGAACCCGCCGTCCGCCGACGTCTCGCCCAAACCGATGCCCAGGGCATTGCGGCAGGTGGCGAGGATGTCGTCGGAGCCGCGCAGCCAGCACGACACATTGGTACACACCTGAACGTGGTGCCGGCCCACGGGCTCGAGGTTGAACATGTTGTAGAAGGTGCCCACCTCGTAAACGCGCATCGGCGGCATGTCGAGAAACCCGGCCACCGCATCCATGGCCGCCCGCGGCAACCAGCCGCCGTTCTGCCTTTGCGCCAAGTCGAGCAGGGCCAGCACGGCGCTCGCCTGACGGCCCTTCGGATACGTGGCGACGGCGGCCTTGGCCTTCTTCACGTTCTCCGGGGTGAAAGCGAAGGTTCGGGGCTGGGCGGATGCGTCGGTTGGCGCGCTCATCGGTCGATTTCGCCGAAAACGATGTCGATGGAGCCGATGTTGGCGACCACGTCGGCCAGCATGTGCCCCTTGGAGAGCAGCTCCAGGGCCTGCAGGTGGGCGAACCCCGGCGCGCGGATCTTGCAGCGATAGGGCTTGTTGGTGCCGTCCGAGACCAGATAGACCCCGAACTCGCCCTTGGGCGCCTCCACCGCCGTATAGGTTTCGCCGGCCGGCACGTGGTAACCCTCGGTAAACAGCTTGAAATGATGGATCAGCGCCTCCATGGAGTGTTTCATCTCGGCGCGGGACGGCGGCGTGATCTTGCGGTCGTCGGTCTTGACCGGGCCGCCGGGCATGTGCTCCAGGCTCTGCTTGATGATCTTGACGCTTTCGCGCATTTCGGCCATGCGCATGAGATAGCGGGCGTAGCAATCGCCGTGCTTGCCGACGACAACGCCGAACTCCATCTTCTCGTAGACGTCGTAGGGCCGCGCCTTGCGCAAGTCCCAGGCGATGCCGCAGGCGCGCAGGTTGGGCCCCGAGAAGCCCCAGTCGAGGGCCTGGTCGGCGGTGATCACCCCGATGTCCACGGTGCGCTGCTTGAAGATCCGGTTCTCGGTCAGCAGGGTCTCGCAGTCATCGACGAAACTGGGGAAGTGATCGGCCCACCCATGGATGTCCTCGGCCAACCCCGATGGCATGTCGAAGGCGACGCCGCCCGGGCGGAAATAGTTCATGTGCATGCGCGCGCCGCTTACCCGCTCGCAGAACTCCATCAGCCGCTCGCGCTCCTCGAAGCCCCACAGCATGGGCGTCATGGCGCCCACGTCCATGGCATACGAGCACACGTTGAGGATGTGGCTGAGGATGCGCCCGATTTCGGCGTAGAGCACGCGGATGTACTGGGCCCTGGGCGGCACCTCGAGCCCGAGAAGCTTCTCCACGGCAAGGGCGAACGCGTGCTCCTGGTTCTGCGGGGCGACGTAGTCGAGGCGGTCGAAATAGGGTATCGCCTGGAGGTAACTCTTGTACTCGATAAGCTTTTCCGTGCCCCGGTGCAGGAGCCCGATGTGGGGGTCGGCGCGCTCGATGACCTCGCCGTCCATCTCCAGCACCAAGCGCAGCACGCCGTGGGTGGCGGGATGCTGCGGCCCGAAGTTGAGGGTGAAGTTCTTGATCTGGGTCTCGGCCATCAGGCGTCCCCGTCCGCCTTCTCGTCACCGGGCAGAACGCCCTGCACTCCTTCCCAGGGACTGAGGAAATCGAAGGTGCGGAACTCCTGGGTCAGCTTCACCGGCTCGTAGACCACGCGCTTCTGTTCGTCGTCATAGCGCACTTCCACATACCCGGTGAGCGGAAAGTCCTTGCGCAGCGGGTGTCCATCGAATCCATAGTCGGTCATGATGCGCCGCAGGTCCGGGTGCTCGGAAAAATAGATGCCGAAAAGGTCCCAGGCCTCGCGCTCCCACCACGTGGCCGAGCTGAACACGCCGCTGACCGAGGGCACCGGAGTCTCCTCGTCGGTCTCGACCTTGACCCTGACACGCATGTTGTGGGTGAGGCTGAGCAGGTTGTAGACCACCTCGAAGCGCTTCTCCCGCTCCGGGTAGTCGACACCGCAAAGGTCCATCAACTGCTGGAACCGGCAGTTGACGTCGTCGCGGAGGAAGGTCAACACCTTGACGATCGCTTCCCGGCGCACCCTGACCATCAACTCGTCGAACTCGATCTCGGTCCCGAGCACCTCCTGGGGCAGCGCTTCGGCGATGTAATCGCCGAGGTCTTTAAGGGCCAGATCCATGTTCCCTCGATGAGCTCTACCGGTGTGCCTGCGATGGGGTCAGCGCCACAGCGCGCCCGTCCGCCTGATCTTTTTCTGCAGCTGGAGAATGCCGTACACCAGCGCTTCGGCGGTCGGCGGGCAGCCCGGAACGTAAATGTCCACCGGGACGACGCGGTCGCAACCGCGGACCACCGAGTAGGAATAGTGGTAATAGCCGCCACCGTTGGCGCACGAGCCCATGGAGATCACATAGCGGGGCTCGGCCATCTGGTCGTAGACCTTGCGGAAGGCGGGCGCCATCTTGTTGGTCAACGTGCCGGCGACGATGAGGACGTCCGACTGCCGCGGACTGGCCCGGGGAACCACGCCGAAGCGGTCCAGGTCATAGCGGCTCATATAGGCGTGGATCATCTCCACGGCACAGCAGGCGAGGCCAAAGGTCATCGGCCACAACGAACCCGAGCGCGCCCAGTTCACGAGATTGTCCAATTGGGCGACGACGAAGCCCTTGTCCGCCAATTCGCCGGTCACTCTGGTGAGCAGGGCCTCTTGCTCGGCCCCCGCGGACAAGGGCGCTCCGCCATCGGCAACGGGACGGGATGTCACTCCCATTCCAAGGCTCCTTTTTTCCACTCATATATAAAACCGATGGTGAGGATTGCCAGGAAAACCATCATCGACCAGAAGCCGAAAACCCCTATTTTTCCCAAGGTGATAGCCCATGGAAACAGGAAGGCGACCTCGAGGTCGAAGATGATGAAAAGGATGGCGACGACGTAAAATCGGACGTCGAATTTGTTGCGGCTGTCGTCGAACGCCTCGAAGCCGCATTCATAGGCCGAGGTCTTCTGCGCGTCGGGCCGCTGCTGGACGATGATGTAGGAGGCACCGACCGCGAAACCGGCGATGGCGGTGGCGATGGCGAAGAAAATCAGGATGGGAAGGTATTCAACAAGCATCGCGTCCATGGCGGCGTTCCTCTACGGGGGATCACGGCATTCGCTGATGGGGAACGGAACCTTCGTGTCGGCATGGAGTGATGGCGGGAGTGACGGGACTCGAACCCGCGACCTCCGGCTTGACAGGCCGGCGCTCTAACCAAAGCTGAGCTACACCCCCGTAGCCGGGTCGGCTTCATGTAAGCGACTCCCCGACAGGTGTCAAGGCGTCAACCGGCGGCCCTTCCGGCGACACGGCCGGACCGACCCGGATGCCCCATTTCAAAAGGATTGGTCTCCGTTTCCCGGGCGCCGGAAGCGGGGTGGGAGAGCTACCCATTGGTTGCTTGACTTCTGTAGGTCTGTCTCCTGTTGAAAATTCGAGTTGGTTAGGTTCTGGGCCGACACCTTGACCGGAACGACCCCTAAGGCCGCCGGAGGCTCGATCGCCAACGGAGACCAATCGGGCTAGGCCGAGAACTCGCGCGGCCGGCTACAGAGGCAGCCGTAGTTCCGTGAATGGCAACACGACGCGACCCTCTTCCGCCAGCAGTCGTAGTCGGTGCCGCAAGAAATTTACCAGCGTGATATTGTCTTCCAAAAGCATGGTCAGGTCATAACCGTCTACGACAAAGAAATTGGGCTGCTTACCTTGCGATATGGCTACAATTGCTTCCTTGCTTATCCCGTTGATCGAGATGAAGACTCCCCTCGTAAATTTCGACTTACCTTCTATCTTTCCGCGAAAGACTAAGAGGTCTGCTTCGGGACACGGGTCCGAGGTCCACTTTGCTTCTAAGAGATAGATCTCATGATCCAGCTCGAAAGAGCCGTCAATTTGCTCGCCAACCACACGGAATGAGTCCCGAGGTTTTAGGTGATGCAATTCGAAGAGCCGACTCAGCACCTTTTCCAGTGCCAATCCCGCTCGACTCCGATTGGGCTCATCGTGAAGCGCGAAGAATTGCTGCCTGAGTTCCTCCAGTTCCTGACTGCGCCGACTACTTTCGGTCGCCCTCAAACTTTCTTCCGCAACTGCTCGGTCCACGTGCACCCTGGCACGGGTGCCGCCGTCGGCTAGGAGCGATGCCTTGAAGCCCGTATCCCAGAGATCCGGAAACTTGAAGCCCACCTCTAGAATTAGTCCGTTGAGCTTGTCGATTTCGTCTGCTCGCACCGGGTTCCCTTGTTTCTGTCGGTATACGAGAGCGGCTCTGACTATCTCTAGTATGAGTGGCTCGAATCTTCCTCGTCTGGACTCTAAGGTCCGCTCAAGAAGAGCAGTGATCATCGGGATTTTGCTGCCAGGCTGCCAGTACTCGCCGACGCCAACCTTTTCGGCAACGGTCTTAAACGAGACGTGGCCCCGCCATTGTGGATCTCCCGACCCCGGAAGGAAGTCATAAAGCGCTTCTGCCATATCGGCGACGGCACGTGACTCCTTCAGCCGCAGCACCATCTATCGATCCTCATTCTGATTATGGAAATCCTTTTCGTTAGAATCGTATTCCTAGTTTGGCCTTACTCCAAACGATCCCGGGAGTATTAGCGGGTCTGGTATCAAGAAGCAGCGGTTCGCGTGAACGCACCTACTTTATATGGTAGGTTATCGTATAAAAGGTCGCAGAAATCATAGCCTCTCGGGAGCATGTGACCCTAACGGAGGGTCAGATTGAAGGTGCCGGTGCGGACGCCGTCGGTCCTCGCGGTGTCGAACGCGACTTCGAGCGACGCCCGGTGCTCCGCCGACAGCGGCGCCAGCAGCAGGTCCTTGCCGTTGAGCCGGTGGCCGGCGAAATACATCTGCGTGGTCAGCGCCGGATGGGACGCGGCGCGGGCCTTGAAATGGATGTGGGGCGGTCGAATCCAGTCGTCCATCGCCGGATAGGATCCGGGAATGATCGTCACGAAGCGATATGCGCCATCGTCGCCGGTGGTGACCCGGCCATAGCCCTGAAAGTTCGGGTCCAGCGGACGGCCCCTGGGCTCGTCCCGCGGGTGATCGTAGCGGCCATGGACATTGGCCTGCCACACCTCGACCACGCAGCCCGATACGGGCCGGCACCGTGCGTCGCGCACTTGGCCGGTCACTTCGATCACTTCTCCCTCGGCGCGGCCCGCGCTGCAGGACACATAGGTCAGGTCCCAATCATGGTCCTCGATGACGGTCGGAAAGAAGGGGCCCTCGATCTGGCGGGCGGTCAAGGCGCAGGCGGCCCGGGCCGTCCGGCCGGCCGCCAGAACCGCCGTCCCCGCCGTCAGCCCGGCGAGCAGGCCGCGGCGCGAAAGACATCGCACCGGCCGGCGTTGGCGATCAAGAATTGGCATTCCAGTGGTGCCTAATGGTGCGGGCAGTCCGGAGCGAATCGCCACTCTGTCCGCCTTCGCCAACCTTGCTCCGCCGAAGCGGCTACGCGAAGGCGAGGGCTTCGGCGGATACTCTTACGCCTAAACGCCTTCGCGTGTCAGGCTACCGACGTGGCCTGTCCCCCGCAGCCGAAGGCGCAGGGTGGTGGGCGATGACGGACTCGAACCGCCGACATTCTCGATGTAAACGAGACGCTCTACCAACTGAGCTAATCGCCCCATCGGTTGAACAACGCCGGACCATACAGGTCTTGCGTCGGCACGCGCAAGGGCGCCCTGGACAGAACGCCGGCCGATAAACAAAGCCGGCTGCACGGGCAGCCGGCTCTGCATTGGTTTCCCAGGCGGGCGGTCAGTTGACCGCGTCCTTTAGCCCCTTTCCAGCCTTGAACTTCGGTTGATTCGAAGCGGGAATTTGGATTCTTTCACCGGTACGCGGATTGCGCCCCTGCGTGGCGGCGCGTCGCGTCACGCTGAAGGTGCCGAAGCCGACCAGGCGAACCTCTGTTTTGGATCTGAGTGAGTTGGTGATCGCCTCGAACACGCCGTCCACGGCCTTGCCGGCGTCCGCCTTCGACATACCGGTTTTGCTCGCGACAGTTGTAACCAGATCATTTTTGTTCAATTTGAAGCCCCCTCTCCTGTCCGATTAAAGGTTTTTGGTTGCTTTGGTTGTTGGGATTGGCTCTGTGTGTGGCAAAACGCGAAATCGGCGCGCAGTGTAAATCGGACCCAGCGGGCTCGTCAATCGGAGAACGGTAGTTTTCCCCAGCTTTTTGCGGCTTTCGGACCACCGGAAGGCACCCCTGCCCGGGGGCGATCGCCGGCGCCCGTGAAACAATCGTTTTCGATTAATGGGTTGTAGGAAATACCTGCACCGGTATCGAAGGCCGCGCCGGGCCGTCCGCAATTCCGGAGATTTGAACGGAATCCGCCGCTACACCCCTTCACCAGCCGTGCCGCGGCGTGCGGCGGACACGGGATCAGTGCGTAACGACGCCGCCCACGTCGTCGTCGTCCGGCTGCTCGCCGAGGGTGGCGGCCTTCTTCATCTCCGCTTCTTCGTCCCAATCGATGGGGGTGAGCGGCGACACCAGGGCGTGTTTCAGAACCTCGTCCACGGTACCAAGGGCAATGATGGTCATGCCCCGTTTCACGTTTTCGGGAATCTCGGCCAAGTCCTTTTCGTTTTCCTGCGGGATCAGCACGGTCCGAAGGCCGCCGCGCAAGGCGGCCAGCAGCTTCTCCTTCAGGCCGCCGATGGGCAGCACCCGCCCGCGCAACGTGATTTCGCCGGTCATGGCCAGGTCCTTGTGCACGGCGATGCCCGAGAGGGCGGAGACGATGGAGGTGGCCATGGCCACGCCCGCCGAGGGCCCGTCCTTGGGCGTCGCCCCGTCCGGGACGTGGACGTGGATGTCGTTTTTGGCGAACATGGTCGGCGTGATGCCGAAGCTCGCGGCGCGGGACTGTACGTACGACTTGGCGGCCTGCACCGATTCCTGCATGACCTCGCCCAACTTGCCGGTGATGGTGATCTTGCCCTTGCCGGGCACGATCACCGCCTCGACGGCCAGCAATTCCCCGCCCACCTCGGTCCAGGCCAGCCCGATGGTGACGCCGACCAGATCCTCCAGCTCCACTTCACCGTAGCGGTAGCGCCGGATGCCCGCGTACTTGCCCAGATTGCGCCGGGTGATGGCGACCCAGGTGCGGTCGCCGGTCATGATATCCTTGATCGCCTTGCGGCTCAGGTTGGCGATCTCGCGCTCCAGGTTGCGCACGCCCGCCTCGCGCGTGTAGTAGCGGATGATATCCCGCAAGGCGGCCTCCGAGATGGACCACTCGCCCTTTTTCAGGCCGTGGGCCTTGACCTGTTTGGGGATGAGGTGGCGCTTGGCGATCTCCACCTTCTCGTCTTCGGTGTACCCGGAGATGCGGATGATTTCCATGCGGTCCGCGAGCGCCACGGGAATGTTCATGGTATTGGCGGTGGTTACGAACATGACGTCCGAAAGGTCGTAATCCACTTCCAGGTAATGGTCGTTGAAGGTGGAGTTCTGTTCGGGGTCGAGGACCTCGAGCAGGGCAGACGTCGGGTCGCCGCGCCAGTCGTGGCCCATCTTGTCCACCTCGTCGAGGAGGAACAGGGGATTGGACGCCTTGGCCTTTTTCATGCCCTGGATGATCTTGCCGGGCATGGACCCGATGTAGGTGCGCCGGTGGCCGCGGATTTCGGCCTCGTCGCGCACGCCGCCCAGGGACATGCGCACGAACTTGCGTCCGGTCGCCCGGGCGATGGACTTGCCCAACGAGGTCTTGCCAACCCCCGGCGGTCCGACCAGGCACAGGATGGGCCCGCGAATCTTGTTGGTGCGCAGTTGCACCGCCAGGTATTCGACGATCCGTTCCTTGACCTTCTTGAGGCCATAATGATCGGCGTCGAGGATCTCCTGGGCCACCTTGATGTTCTTCTCGACCCTCGTGCGCTTTTTCCACGGAATGCTGAGAACCCAGTCCAGATAGTTGCGCACCACCGTGGCCTCGGCGGACATGGGGCTCATGGAGCGCAGCTTCTTGAGCTCGGACAGCGCCTTTTCACGCGCCTCCTTGCTTAATTTCGTCTTCTTGATGCGGTCCTCGAACTCCGCCGTTTCGTCGCGGCCGTCCTCGGATTCGCCCAGCTCCTTCTGAATCGCCTTGAGCTGCTCGTTCAAATAGTACTCGCGCTGGGTTTTCTCCATCTGGCGCTTGACCCGGTTGCGGATCTTCTTTTCCACCTGAAGGACGCCGATTTCGGCCTCGATGTAGGCATAGATCCGCTCCAGCCGCTCGGCCACGGTCTGCGTCTCGAGCAGCTCCTGCTTCTCCGAGATCTTCAGCGCCAGGTGCGAGGCCACCGTATCGGCCAGCTTGCTGGCATCGTCGATCTGGTTGATGGATACCAGGGCTTCGGGAGGAATCTTCTTATTCAGCTTGATGTAGTGCTCGAACTGGGTGACCACCGTGCGGGACAACGCCTCCAGCTCCTGTTTGTCCCCGTCCTGCTCTTCGATGAGCTCGGCATCGGCCTGGAAAAACGCCTCGTTGTCGGTATAGCGGAGGACCCGGGCGCGCCGCCCGCCCTCGACCAGCACCTTGACGGTGCCATCGGGCAGCTTGAGGAGCTGCAGCACGGTGGAAACCGTGCCGACCGCGTAAATGTCCTCGATGGCGGGGTCATCCTGGGCCGCGTTCTTCTGGGCCAAAAGCAGGATCTGTTTGTCGTCCTTCATCACGTCTTCAAGGGCGCGCACCGACTTTTCGCGTCCCACGAACAGGGGCACGATCATGTGCGGAAACACCACGATGTCCCGCAACGGGAGGACCGGATACAGTTCGCCTTGAATCGTATCGCTTTGATTTCCCACAAGCCTATACCTTTCGTGATGTCCGGTCCGGGGACCGTCGGGCGCCGGGCACGTCGTGGCCACGGACGCCTGTCAAAAGGTGGCGCCCCTTGATGCCCTGTTCAAGGGGCGACGGATAGATTATGCGCTGGATTCCACATCGTCACGCCGGTCGGCATAAACGTAGAGCGGCGTAGCGTGGTCCTCGGCAACCTCGCGGTTGATGACGACTTCCTTGACACCGTCCAGGCCGGGAAGCTCGAACATGGTGTCGAGCAGGATATTTTCCATGATCGAGCGCAGCCCGCGGGCGCCGGTCTTTCGTTCGACGGCCTTTCTGGCGATGGTGTCCAGGGCGCCGTCGGAAAAGGCCAGGCGCACCTCCTCCATCTCGAACAGGCGCTGATATTGCTTGACCAGGGCGTTCTTCGGTTTGATCAGAATATCCACCAAGGAATCCTGGTCCAGTTCATCGAGGGTGGCGATGACCGGCAACCGGCCGACGAATTCGGGGATCAGACCGAATTTCAGAAGGTCCTCGGGCTCTATGTCGCGCAGGATCTCGCCGGTCTTGCGTTCGTCCGCGGCGCGCACGTCGGCGCCAAAACCGATGGTCGTGCCCTTGCCGCGGGCCGAGATGATCTTGTCCAGACCGGAGAAAGCGCCGCCGCAGACGAACAGGATGTTGGTCGTGTCCACCTGCAGGAACTCCTGTTGGGGATGTTTGCGCCCCCCTTGCGGCGGCACGCTGGCCACCGTGCCCTCCATGATCTTGAGCAGGGCCTGTTGCACGCCCTCGCCCGAGACGTCCCGGGTGATGGAGGGGTTGTCGGATTTGCGCGAGATCTTGTCCACCTCGTCGATGTAGACGATGCCCCGCTGGGCGCGTTCAACATTATAATCGGCCGATTGAAGCAATTTTAGGATAATGTTCTCAACGTCCTCGCCCACATAACCGGCCTCGGTGAGGGTGGTGGCGTCGGCCATGGTAAACGGCACGTCCAGGATGCGCGCCAGGGTCTGCGCCAACAGCGTCTTGCCGCACCCGGTGGGTCCGACCAGCAGGATGTTGGATTTCGCCAGTTCCACGTCGTTGTTCTTGGCGCTGTGGGCCAAGCGCTTGTAATGGTTGTGTACGGCCACGGCCAACACCTTTTTAGCGTGGTCCTGGCCAATCACGTAATCATCGAGAACCCCGTAAATCTCCCCCGGACTGGGAACCCCTTCCCCGGATTTCACAAGGTTGCCCTTGTGTTCCTCGCGGATGATGTCCATGCAGAGTTCGACGCATTCATCGCAGATGAAGACGGTCGGCCCGGCGATCAGCTTGCGCACTTCGTGCTGGCTCTTGCCGCAGAACGAGCAATAAAGGGTATTTTTCGAGTCGCCGCTGGTGGACTTGCTCATGGGTACTCCGTTCGAAAGACCAACCCTATGAATGCCATTTTACCCGCTTGCGCGGGGACCACACAATCCCCAAAAATCCCCGGAATCAAGCCACTCTTCCGCCCCGCCCCGGAAACGGCCGGCGATCGGGACCTCCCGGCCGGGGGCCGGGACGGCCAGAACGCTTTATACCGGTGATATGGGGCCCCGCGGCGGCCGCTTAATCCTTTTTCTTGCCGTCGCCCTTGCCGCCGGCGTCCGCGTTTTCATCGTCGGGGTGTGGCCGATTTACCACGATTTCGTCGATGATGCCGAATTCCAGGGCTTCGGCCGGCGTCATGTACCGGTCCCTCTCCACGGCGCTCTCGATCACCTCCAGGGGCTGGCCGGTATGCTCGGCATATATGCTGTTCAGCCGGGCCCTGAGGGCAAGGATTTCCTTGGCCTGGATCTCGATGTCCGTAGCCTGTCCCTGGATGCCGCCGGAGGGTTGGTGGACCATGATGCGCGAGTTGGGAAGCGCAAACCGCTTGCCCTTGGCGCCGGCGGCCAGCAAGAGCGACCCCATGGACGCCGCCTGGCCGATGCAGACCGTGGAGACGTCGGGGCGGATGTAGCCGATGCTGTCGTAAATGGCCAGGCCGGCGGTGACCACGCCCCCCGGCGAATTAATGTATAGCGAGATATCCTTGTTGGGGTTTTCCGATTCCAGGAAGAGAAGCTGGGCGCAGACCAGACTGGCGTCGGCGTCGTCGACGGCGCCGGTAAGAAAAATGATGCGCTCCTTGAGCAGGCGCGAATAGATATCGTAGGCACGTTCCCCACGGTTGGTCGTCTCCACGACCATGGGGACGAGGGTGTTCGTGTACGCCTCGACCGGATCCTTCATTGGCTGCTATTCCTATTTCCCACGGGTTTCCAACGGCGTCTCCGCCGCGCCGCCGGCGGGCCTCAGTGTCCTGTCCCAGAGATTCGTACGCTATACGACGGTCTTGCGAGGTTTCCGGCGAGGAGCGCGGCGCGCCGTGATGCTGGAGCATCACAAGCGGCGCGCGACGACGTCCGGGAACCTCGCAAGACCGCCCTTCGGGTCGCTTTTCCCGCTTCCTCGGGGGTCGCGGGGGCGTCCCCCGCATACGGTGTCGGGGGGACACCCCCCGGTGGCCCCCCGGGGCGTCGGGAACGCTTGACGATGGCCCCGCATCGCCGCCGCGTCCCCTCCTGCCGAGGAAACGGGAAAAACGATCGTATAGTGCACGAATCTCTGGGACAGGACACTAGGTCACGTTCCCTTCTTGCCCTTCCTGGCCGCCTTCTTGCGGGACGCGGACGTCTTCCCGGCTGGCGCGACAGGCCCCGTTTCGTCTTCCGGGTCCCGCGTAAGGTCCTCAAACGACACCTCTTTCTCGGTAATGGTGGCCATTTCCAGAATGAAATCCACCACTTTATCCTCGTATATGGGCGCCGTGATGCCCTCCATCGCCCCGGGCGTGTTCCGGAAATGGTCGATGACGGCCTGTTCGCGGCCGGGGTTGCCGCGCACTTCCACCATCAGGGCCCGGTTGATTTCCTCCTGGCTCAGGTGGATATTGTTGGCGTGGCCGACGTCGGACAACACAAGGCCCAGCCGCACCCGGCGTTCGGCGATGGCGCGGAAATCGGCCTTGTGCGCGTCCTCGGTCTTGCCCGCATCGTCTTCGTCCCGGGCATCCGGGTCGGCCGCGCGCTGCGCCTCGAACTGTTTCCAAATGGTGTCGAATTCGCGCTCCAGCAAGCCCTCGGGGACCTGGAAGTCATGGGCCTCGGCGAGGGCGTCCAGCAACGCCCGCTTGAGCTTGAGGCGCGACAGGTTCTTTATCTGGCCCTCGTGTTCCTCGCCGATGCTGCGCTTCAGCGCGGTCAGGTTTTCGTGCCCGACCTTCCTCGCCAGCTCGTCGTCGATGGACGCCGGAGCGGCGTGGCGCAACTCCTTCACCTCTACATCGAACACCGCCTCCTTGCCGGCAAGCTCGGCGGCCGCATAGTGTTCGGGGAAGGTCACCTTGACCACCACGTGGTCGCCGGCCATGACGCCCGCCAGCTGTTCCTCGAACCCGGGAACGAAACTCTCCGAGCCCAGTTCGAGGGAATAGCCGTCGGCCTTTCCACCCGGGAACTCCTTGCCGTCCATCCTGCCGGTAAAATCGATGACCACGATGTCCCCGTTCGCGCTTTTGCGCCCGCCGCTGACCGGCTCCGAGGATTTGTGGGCGTCGGCCAGGCGTTGCAGCGCTTTTTCGACCTCCCCTTCGTCCGCCTTGGCCACCAGCCGCTCCAGCCGGATGGTCGAGAAATCGACGGGTTCGATGTTCGGGAGCACCTCCACCGCCATGGTGTATTCCAGGTCGGTGCCTTCCTCGTACGACGTGATTTCAACCTTTGGCTGCATGGAGGGCCGCAGGCTGCGCTCCGACATGATCTGCTTCGACGAGGTATTGACTGTTTGTTCCAAAACCTCGCCCATGACCGAAGGCCCGTATTTCTTGCGCAACAGCGACACCGGCGCCTTGCCGGGACGGAACCCCGGAATGGTCACGGTGTTCGCCAACTCTTTCAGGCGGTTTGCAAGCTGCTCCTCGATCTCGGCGGCGGGCACGGCGATCTTGAACTCGCGCTTCAGGCCCTTGGCCTTGGTTTCCGTAACGTCCATGGATGTGCCAATCAAAAAGCCCGCTATTCCCTACCGAATCATCTTTGGAAACGGCCGGCCGTGCGCTGCGGTCGAACAATCTACGGATGTAAATCTGGTGCGGGCGGAGGGACTTGAACCCCCACGACTTGCGTCACAGGTTCCTAAAACCTGCGTGTCTACCAGTTCCACCACGCCCGCCGTTTTCCCCGGGCTACCCAGCGGGGCCGCGACTCTATACGATTGGCGACTCCTGTCAATCGCGTCCCCCTGGCGGGCGCCGGCCACCGGGATATATCCCTTCGCCATCACATTTTCCCTGGCGCGTCAGCCCTTCAGCAGGTGTCTTATGCCCGACGATGCGGCGACCCGGCCCGAAGACGTGTAGTCCTCATGGTTTTCATCGATTTCGCTTTGCTTATAGAGGTAGTTAATCATAATTCCCGCCGATTGCTCCAGGCCCCGCGCCGACCGGTCGCCCATCCAGTTCAGCCGCTCCATGCGGGCGCCGTTGCCGAGGTGGAAGTGGGCCACCGGGTCGAGGACCTCGCCGCCCGGGCGCTTCTCTTCGACCAGATAGCGCGCGCACAGCCGCATCAGCGGAGCCCTGAGGGCCTGGGAGGCGGTCTCGTCGGCGTGCCAGTCGGGGGTGGAGAGAAGGGCTTTCAGGGTGCCCTTGGCGCCGCGGGCGCTGCCGCGGGCGGCCTTCAGCGCCCTCCGTTCCGAGGGCAGCAACAACCTGGGTTCGCCTTCGGAAAGTATCTTCTCCAGCCACGCCTGGAACCCCGGAATCGGCGACAGGGTGGCAAACGTGTTAAGGCCCTTGAACTCGCCGGCGAGGCTGTCGACGACCCGCTTGATCAGGAAATGGCCGAAGCTGATGCCGGCAAGCCCCTTCTGGGCGTTGGAGATGGAGTAGAAGATGGCCGTATCGGCGGTCTTCGGGTCCTCAACGGGCGCCGATTCGTCCAACAGGGCCTGGATGGTGTCCGCCATTCCGTCGATCAGCGCCACCTCGACGAATATCAACGGCTCATCGGGCATGCGCGGATGAAAATAGGCGAAGCAGCGGCGGTCGGAATCGAGCCGGTTCTTGAGGTCGTCCCAGCTTTCGATGGCGTGCACGGCCTCGTACCCGATCAGCTTCTCGAGCAGCGCGGCGGAGGCTGAATCCCAGGTGATCCGCCTGAGATCGAGGAAATCCACGTCGAACCAAGTGGTGAGCAGGGCCTTGAGATCGGCTTCCAGGGCCCGCAGCGGCGGATCATGGCGCGCCAGCGCAAGCACCTCGGCGCGCATGTCGACCAGGAACTTGATCCCGTCGGGGAGGGCGTTGAACTGGGTCAAGAGCCGTACCCGGGGCGCCTCCAAGGTCCTGCGCAGGACCTGTTCGGCGTTCCGCCGGGCTTCCTTGCCGTCGGCCCACCGCAGGGCTTCGACGGCGGTGTCGACCGCGCCGGAATCGACGTCGAAGTCCTCCGCCAGGACGCGCAGGAAGCGTTCCCGCCCGGTGGTGTCGAGGGCCAGATACGCGTTCCCCAGCGCCGCCGCCCGGGCCCGGGCGGAAACCTCGCCGCCCCGGGTTTCCAGGCAGGCGCGCATCTGCTCGCGCAGGCGCTCGGCGTCCTCGCCGGGCAGGTCCGGGTGCAGGCTGGCCGCCGCGGCGTCATAGGCGGAGCCGGCGATCCCCCGCCACGCCTTGCGAAGGTTGCGCAGGGTGCGGTCGAGGAAACCGCTCTTATTATGCGCGTTCATGGTCTTTGCCGTGCCTTCTCTCCGGTTCCAGGATTGACCGCCGGCGCCGCCGATTCAAGCCTCCGTGCGGCCTTTTTCCTTGAGGCGCCGCACGACGCGGGGCAGCACGTCCAACAGGTCCTCGGCGATCAGTCCGGGTCCGAAGGCCGCCGCCGCGGCGCCGTGTATCCAGGCGGCGGCGCACGCGGCGTCGAAGACGTCCATGCCCTGGACCATCAGGCCAAGCGCGATTCCGGCCAGCACGTCCCCCGAGCCCGCCGTCGCCAGCTCGGGCGGGGCGTCGGCATTGATGACGGCGCGGCCGTCGGCGGCGGCGATCACCGTGTCGGGCCCTTTGAGCAGGACCACGGCGCCGCTGCGCCGGGCGGCATCGCGGGCGCGGGTCAGCTTGTCCCCATCGGGCGGGAACAGGCGGGCGAATTCCCCTTCGTGGGGGGTCAGCAGGCAGGGCCCGGCGATGGCGGAAAACAGCGTCCCGGGATCGTCCCGGAAGACGGTCAGGGCGTCGGCGTCCAGCACACAGGCCTTCTCCGCCTTCAGGGCCGCCAGCACCCGGCGGCGGGTACCGTCCGAGACCCCGGCGCCGGGTCCCACGAGGACCGCTTTCTTGCGCGGATCGGCGAGAAATTCCGCGAACCCGGCGTCGTCGGCTATGGGTTTGACCAGGGTCCCCGGCGGCCCGGCGGCGAATATGGGAAAGGCCTCGGGCGGGGCGGCGATGGTCACCAGGCCGGCCCCGATTCGCCGTGCCCCGAGGGCCGCCAGGCGCGCCGCGCCGGGCATTTCGGGGCCGCCCACCACCACCGCGTGGCCGCGGCTGTACTTGTTGGCGCCGGCTCCGGCCCAGGGGTAGCGCTCCAGCCAAAGCCCGCATCCGTTGACGAAAGTCCGCGGGCCGATGTCGGTGAGGACGGAGTCCGGGATGCCGATGTCGGCGACCACCACGTCGCCGGCCAGGGTCCGCCCCGGCAGCAGCAGATGGCCGGGCTTGCGGCGGAAAAAGGTGACGCAAACGGAGGCCTGGGGCGCCGCGCCCAGGACCTGGCCGGTATCGCCGTGGACGCCGCTGGGCACGTCCACGGACAGGCAGTCGAGCTTCCTTTCGCCTATGGACTCGACCACGGCCCGCGCCGCGCCCTCCAGGGGCCGCGCCAACCCGGCGCCGAACAAGGCGTCCACCACGAGGCCGCACCCATCCAGCACGGCACGGTCCACGGGCGCCACCTCACCCGTCCAGCGCCCGGCATTGGTCGCGGCGTCGCCTTTCAATGCGTCCCGCGACCCCAACAGCGCAACCGTAACCGGCCACCCTGCCGCCGCCAGCAGGCGCGCCACCACGAAGCCGTCGCCGCCGTTGTTGCCGGGGCCACAGAGCACCGCCACCGGCCGCGGCTGCCAGCGGCGGCGGATTTCGTCGGCGATGGCGGTGCCGGCGTTCTCCATGAGGTCCAGGCCGGGCACGCCGCCGGCGATGGCCGCGGCGTCGGCCCTGGACATTTCCTCCACGGAGAGCAACACGTTATCGGTCATGGCCGGGCCCGTACCCTGCGGTATCCACCGGGGATCATACCGGGGATCATAAAGCGGCGCGAAGCCGCCCGGAAGCCGTCACCGGAACGGACCGCGCCCGGCCACGATGCGCGGAAGGAAGGGCGCCTCCCCGGTCTCCGAAAATGCGTTATTCCCGGGCGCAATGGAGATGGCGTGGCGTGTCCGGTTCCTCCGCCGGCGGGGCCAGGCGACGGTCTTCTGGTAAAGACCGCCGAAATAGGTCTCCTTGCGCCAGACGAACCCTTCGGCATCCGGCTAGGCGAAAGAGTCCCCGGGGTCTATAAATCCCCTCGCCATGAGCGCCGCGAATATGCCGGGCGGGAGGAGCGCGCCGTGAGGACCCTGGTGCTTGGCGCCGGCGTCGTCGGCGTCGCCGCCGCCTATTACCTGGCCCGCGCCGGACACCAGGTGACGGTGGTCGAGCGCCGGGCCGGTCCCGGCCTGGAAACCAGCTTCGCCAACGGCGGCCAGATCGCCGCCAACCACAGCGAACCGTGGGCCAACCCGGGGACCCCGGCCAAGGTCCTCAAATGGCTGGGGCGCGCCGACGCGCCGATCCTTTTTCGCCTGCGCGCCGATCCCCGGTTGTGGGCGTGGGTGTTTCGTTTCCTCGGCAACTGCACGGCCCGGCGGGCGCGCATCAACACCGAGCGCCTGACCCGGGTCTCGCTCTACAGCCGCGCCGCCCTGGGCGAGCTCCGGGCGGAGACCGGCATCCAGTACGACCAGCGCACCCAGGGCATCCTGCACATCTACCGGGACCCAAGGGAATACGAGCACGCCCTGGCGCAGGCCGAAATGGTGCGGCCCCTCGGGTGCGTGCGCCAAGCCCTCGACGCGGCGGGCTGCGTCGGCGTGGAACCGGCCCTGGCCGGGGCCAGGGATACCCTCGCCGGCGGCCTCTACTGTCCCGACGACGAAAGCGGCGATGCCTACACGTTCACCGCCCGGCTGGCCGAAATCTGCGCCGGGCAAGGCGTCGAGTTCCGCTACGGCACCACCGTGGAGCGCCTGCGCGCCGACGGCGACCGGGTAACCGGGGCCGACACCGATGGCGGCACCCTCACCGCCGATGCCACCGTGCTCGCCCTGGGCAGCTACAGCCCCTTCCTGACCCGGCCGCTGGGCATCACCCTTCCCGTCTATCCGGCCAAGGGCTATTCGGTGACCATCCCCGTCGAACGCCCCGAGGGCGCGCCCGAGGTCGGTCTCCTCGACGACGAGCGGAAACTGGTCTACAGCCGCCTGGGCCAGCGCCTGCGGGTGGCGGGAACGGCGGAGTTCGCCGGCTACGACACCGCCGTCACCGAATCGCGCGTCCGGTCCATCCTGAATTCGGCGCTCGAGCTCTTCCCCGACTGTGGCGACGCCGCCAAGGCCGAGTTCTGGGCCGGCCTGCGTCCGATGACGCCGGACAACGTGCCGGTGATCGGCCGCACCCGGTATGCCAACCTCATCCTCAACACCGGCCACGGGACCCTGGGCTGGACCATGGCCTGCGGCTCGGGCCGGATCGTCGCCGACCTGGTGAGCGGCAGGACGCCGGAAATCGATCTCGAGGGTCTCGGCGTCGAGCGTTTCGGGTAATTCCGGCCGCGCCGGGTGGGGTTGCACCCGCGCAGGGGACTTATACCAAGGGGCGGCACTGTCCCATTAATCCGATTTACCGCGAAATTGCGCTTTCCCGCCGATGGCCGCCATGGGGATTGCGCAAGGGCGCCGTTACCTGTCCCCGCTACGTGTCTCGTCGGCCTGGCCCGTGCTGCTGGCGCCGAACCATTTGCCCCGGACCTCCCGATAATGCCGTTCCGGGTCATAG
>JACZWD010000178.1 GCA_022572335.1 Pseudomonadota bacterium | reverse complement strand
CCGCATGTCGGGCAGCGGCGCCACCTGCTTCGCCCTCTTTGCCGGGGCCGGCGAGGCGCAAGCGGCGGCGAAACGGATAGCCACGGCCCGTCCCGGCTGGTGGGTGGCGGCGGCGCCGCTCCTCGCCGACGCCGCCCGGGCCGAGATTTAACACCCGTCGCGGGCCCTCGTCGCGACCGCCGCGGCAGGTTGCCGCACCCCGGCTTTGGGCGTAAGGTGCGCGCCTTCCCGGCCGGCGATGGGGCGTAGCCAAGCGGCAAGGCAACGGGTTTTGGTCCCGTGATCGCAGGTTCGAATCCTGCCGCCCCAGCCAAAACAATAACGGTCCCGTCCGGGGCCGTTTTTGTTTTTGCCTGCGGGTGATCGGATTTGAACCTTGTTCGGTCCGCAAGGCCCGCACGGCCGCGGCGAGGCGAAGGGATGCGCAGGCATCCCGCCGCCAATCCGGAAGCCGTCTAAAGCTTTACCAAATTCCGCTTGAGCAGATAGTGAAGCCCGATGCCGAAGACAAACGCGATGCCGATATTCCATAAGGCAAAGGCCGCCGTCGTGACGACAACGAAGCGGTCGCTTTTTTCGTCCCCCATACCGCAAACGCCGAGGGCCAGTTGAGCCCCGGCCAGGAACAGGATGACCCCAAGCACCGGTTGCGGAAATATCCGGAAAAGGGTGTCGATCGATCCACTGAAGAAGATCGCAAGGAGGACCAGGATCGTGCCGAGAATTACCAGCGCGCCACCGGTGCGCGCCCCGAAGCGGACGTGGCCGGCCATTCCCCCGGCGCCGTGGCACATGGGAACGCCGCCGACCATCGCCCCGACGATGTTCAGGATACCGGTCGATATGGAAACCCGGTTTTCCGTGACCTTGCGCCCGGGAAACAGCCGGTTGTTCTCCTCCGTTATGGCCAGGATGGCGTTGCTCAGGGTCAGGGGCACCTGAGGCAGCGCCAAGAACAGCGCACCGATACCAAATTCGTTCCATGTGATGGAACCCAAAGACCAGGACGGCAGGCGAAGCGCCGGGCGGATACCGCCAAGCTCCTGAAGCAGGGCCGGCTCCTGAATCACGGCGGCGAGGACGCCGAACAGAAGCAGGAGAAACATCGCCGGGATGACCGGGTTGGTCAGCAGCAGGAGGGTCCCCACCAGGGCGACCCCTCCCATGATCCAGCCGGTCGCCATCATCTTGATGCCGGCGACCATGAACGACAGTCCGAGGCCCATGATGATGCCGAGAGCAACGGGACGCCCGACGAGGTTCGCCACCCGTCGCGTGGCGCCGGTTATTCCCAGAAGAAACCAGATGACGCCGCTGACGATCCCGGCACCGTAGACGGCGTTGGGGGTGATGACGAAGGTCTGGGCGGCCTGGGTGGTTGCCACCGCGCCGATCGCCTTCATCGGCTGCACCGGGAAGGGGGTTTTGTAATAGAGCCCGGAAATGATCTTCGCCGCCCCGAAGGCGAAGAGGACGCCGAAAGGGTCCATCTTCAACAGCGAAATGTAAGCGGCGACGAACGGGATCAGCGTCCCCAGGTCACCGAAAGCTCCCGCCCATTCGAGCCGGTCGAAACGGTTTTTGGGTGCGACGGGCCGAGAAGCCCGCGCGCCCTCCGGCAAGTGGGTTCGTTCACCCATGGAATGATTATAAACGGCGGACGGCGGCCGTGCATTAGGTACGGCCGTATATAACGGCCGCCTTCAAAGAGGGGGTCCCCCTCGTCCACGCCGCCGGGTGTCCTGGCGCCGGAATCCCGCCGGCTCCGAGGCCGGGCCGGAGTCATCCTCTTGGCAAGGTTATCGCGGTTTTCGACCGCTTTATCGCGGTCCGTGCCCGGGGAATGGAGCGGGCGAGGGGAATCGAACCCCTGTCTAAAGCTTGGGAAGCTTTCGTTCTGCCGTTGAACTACGCCCGCGCCCGGTGAGGGGGCAAAGTGTATAGGCGATCGGGGTCCGCGGCGCAACAAAACGCCGCCCCCCCGCGCCGTGCGCACGAGATTGTTATTTGGCTTGCCTTATCCCAGGCTATAGATCAAATGAATAGGCACCAGAACCGGCAAGGGGAGGACCATGCCCGAGGCACGCCTGGCCCAGGGGCCGCCGCTCGATCCCGGCAAGTTCCAGGATCCCGACGTCACCGCGAAAGGGGAAAAGCGCGCCGTCGTGGCGCTGACGCGGCTGAAGACCCTGTGGTTCAACACGGGCAGCCTGTGCAACATCACGTGCCACAACTGCTACATGGAGTCGAGCCCGGTCAACGACCGCCTGGCCTACATCACGGCCGCCGAGGTCGCCCCATACCTGGACGAGGTCGAGCGCGAGGGCCTGCCCGTCGAGGAGATCGCCTTCACCGGCGGCGAGCCCTTCATGAACCGGGACCTCCCGGCCATGCTGGAGGAGTCGCTCAAGCGCGGCTACCGGGTCCTGGTCCTGACCAACGCCATGAAGCCCCTGTGGAACAAGCGTGGCCACCTTCTTGCCATCAGGGAACGCCACGGCGGGTCCCTGACCCTGCGCGTGTCCATCGACCATTACACCCGCGAAAAACACGAGGCCGTCCGCGGCGCCCTCACCTGGGACCCCATGCTGGAGGGCTTGAAGTGGCTGGCCGGGAACGGCTTCACCCTGGCCGTGGCCGGGCGCACCTGCTGGGGGGAATCCGACGCCGACACCCGCCGGGGGTATTCCGCCCTGTTCGCCGAGCACGGCATCCCGGTGGATGCGCGGGATTCGGCGGTGCTCGTCCTTTTCCCGGAGATGGACGAACGCCGGGACGTGCCCGAGATCACGGTGTCGTGCTGGGAGATCCTGGGCGTGGCGCCGGAAACCATCATGTGCGCCACCTCGCGCATGGTTCTCAAGCGCAGGGGCGCCGAGCGGCCGGTGGTCGTGCCCTGCACCCTGTTGCCCTACGACCCCCAGTTCGAGCTCGGCAACGACCTGGCGGATTCGGCGACGACGGTGAAGCTCAACCATCCCCACTGCGCCGCCTTTTGCGTGCTCGGCGGCGCCTCCTGCACGGCCGGATGACATCGTCGGTGGCGAGGGGCGGCGCCATGTCCGTCAGAGACACCGTCAAGTCCCTGGTCCTGCCCCGCGGCGCGGCGTTCCGCCGGCTGCCGCTCGGCGTCGCCGCCGGCGTCACCATGAAGATCGACTTCGCCCACCAGACGACCCTGTACCTGGGCCTCTACGAAGTCGAGCTCAGCCCCCATGTGCGCCGGTTGGTAAGCCCCGGCTCGAGGTGCTTCGACGTCGGCGCCGACGTCGGCTATTACACCCTGTTGCTGGCCAGGCGGTCGGGCCGCCCCGTCGTCGCCTTCGAGAGCGCCGCCTCGGTGGCCCGGTGCCTGCGCGACAACATCGCCCGCAACGCCTGCGAGGTCGAGGTCTACACGGTCTCCGTCGGCGACCGGGACGGCGATGGTTGCATGACCCTGGACAGGGCGGCGGCGGAGACCTTCGTTCCCGACCTCATCAAGATGGACATCGAGGGCGGCGAGGTGGCGGCCCTGGAGGGCGCCGGCGGCATTCTCGGCCGGCGCAGGCCGCACCTCATCATCGAGGTCCACGGCCGCCGCACCGAGGACCGGTGCATCGAAATCCTCGGCCGCCACGGCTACGCGCCGGTGGTCGTCGAGCGCCGCCGCTGGCTCGCCGAAACCCGTCCCGCCGGGCACAACCGGTGGCTGGTCTGCGAAGGCCGGGCGCCGTGAGTCCGGGCCAGCCACCCGGGGCGGCGGAACGCGACCTGGGCGCCTTCGCGCAGCCGATCTTTGTCTTCGGCGGCCCGTGCAGCAACCTGGAAGCCACCACCGCCGTGCTCGCCGAGGCCCGGCGCCGGGGCTTTCCGCCGGCGCGCATACTCTGCACCGGCGACGTGGTCGCCTACTGCGCCGACGCGCAAGCCACCGTCGATGCGGTGCGCGCCGCCCGAATCCACGTGGTCATGGGCAACTGCGAGGAATCCCTTGGCTTCGACAAGGCCGATTGCGGGTGCGGGTTTCCCGAGGGCAGCACCTGCGACCGGCTTGCCGGGCAATGGTTCGCCCACGCCCGCGCCACCCTGGACGACGGGGCCAGGGCCTGGATGCGCGCCCTTCCCCGGCGCCTGCGCCTGACCATGAACGGACGCAGGCTCGCCGTCATCCACGGCGGCGGCGGCGACATCGCGCGCTACGTCTTCGCCTCGACGGCGGCCCAGGACAAGGCGGCCCCAGACAAGGCGGCCCAAGAAAAGGCGGACAAATATGTCGGTTACTACTACCCCAAGCCGGCGGCGATAGAGGTCTACAAGGCCCGCGCGGCGGTATTGCCGGGGGCGAACCGCAAGAGGCGCATCGCCTTCATCGTCCACGTCGTCAATGAGCGGCTGCAGCGACCCTATCCACCGACCTATTCCCTGTTCGCCAAGGGCGGCAGGGCGCATAAGCTGATCATCGTCGGCAACCTGCCCGGACGGTTGAACACGATCTACCGGGTCCGCGCGTTGCTCGCCACCATGACCTCGGTGGCGCGCACCCTGCCGATCTTCCGCGATCATTCCGTCGAGGACGATTTCACCTTTCTCGATCTCATGAAGATGTTGGGCTTCGAATCGGTCACCGTAAGCGACGGCGATAGCTTCACCCACCAGATCATCCTGAAGTGACCTAGCGGCGCCAGGGCGGGAACGGCTTGATCGGTGCCATAGATGGCCAGTTGCTTACAGGTGATCGCTTTTTTGGCTGCAGGGGCATCCGACAACAGTAGGGCGATCAGGTCGCCTTCGTTCATCTCTGCGGCCGGTCCCGGCCGATCTTGAGCGATGGCCCCGGCCGATGCAACGACTAGCAGAAGAGTAACCGCCCATAGGGTATATCGTCTTTTTATAGTCATGATTGTCCTCATCACTCGGGTGGATTCATTCGGACGGAGACTAAATCCGCCAGGGTTCGCGTAGGGCCTCGGAACGTAACCTGTTGGCCTGCTCGTCGCCGATGAATTTCTCCGTCTTCGGATCGAAGTTCAACGAGCGTCCTAACTGATACGTCGCTTCTTTGAGGTCCACGCCGACGGCTTTGAGGTTCTCGCGGCAGTTGTTGTAGGCATCGACCACCTGCTTGTTCTCGCCCAGCGATTGGGACTTTTTGTTGAACGGGACCTGCTTGCCGAGGCGATACGAGATATTGCAGAGATGGCACAAGGCGCTTGAGTAATGCCCTTTCAGGATGTCGGCGTTGAGTTCTCCCACGTTACGACTGCGGACGGCTTGGATGAAGTTGCCGAACGGGCCCCCGGGAGTCAGGTGCACTTTTGGTCCGGAGATGCGTTCCGGTTTGCCGCCGCTGTTGGGATAGA
>JACZWD010000177.1 GCA_022572335.1 Pseudomonadota bacterium | reverse complement strand
CGGCGACGACCAGCCGGCGAGGCAGGTTCGTCTTCAGGTGCTCGGGGCGTTCTTCGAGTCCGGCGGCGGCATGATCGATTCGTCTCCCATGTACGGCACCTCGGAAGAGGTGATCGGCTATTGCCTGCCGCGCATCGCCGACACCCGGACGCTGTTCTCGGCGACCAAGGTGTGGACGCCCTTTCAGTGGCACGGCCGCCGGCAGATGACGATCTCGGAGAAGCTGTGGGGCGAGGACCGCTTCGATTTGATGCAGGTCCATAACCTGTGGTCGTGGGAGGCGCACCTGGAAACCCTGCTAAAATGGAGGGCCGACGGCCGCATCCGCTACATCGGCGTCACCACGTCCCACGGCCGCCGCCACGAGGAGTTGGCGAAAATCATGGCCTCGGCGCCGATCGACTTCGTCCAGTTCACGTACAACATTCTCGACCGCGAGGCCGAGCGGCGGCTGCTGCCGCTCGCCGCCGAGCGCCGCCTGGCGGTGATCATCAACCGGCCGTTCCGGCGGGGTGGCCTGTTCGACCGTTTCGAACGCCATCCGCTGCCCCCATGGGCGGCGGAGTTCGATTGCGCCAACTGGGCTCAGTTCTTCCTCAAATTCATTGTCTCCCACCCGGCTGTCACCTGTGCCATCCCGGCGACGTCCAGGGTCGGCCACATGCGCGAGAACATGGGCGCGGCCCGGGGCCGCCTGCCGGATCCCGAGACCCGCCGGCGCATGATCCGATACGTGGAGAATCTCTGAACCGCGCCGGCCACGACGGCGGCGACTTCCTGTTCGTGAGAAAACGTTAACGACCCCGGCGAAAGTGTCCGCTAAGGATCATGTGTGGACTTCGGGAAGCAAGCCCGCATCCCAATCTCAACACCTTTTATGCGCACGCACGCAAGCCCCGCGGCGGCACCGGATTCCCGTGCCGGTAACGCCCGCGCCCCCCCCGCTACATCAGATACCCGCCCAGATACTGGCGGATGTTCTTTTCCAGCTCGGCGTTGAAGTCCCGCATCAGGGCCTCGGTGAGGTCGAACCACATGCGTTCGCGGTCGTTGATGGAGGCGTCCTCGCCGAGCGTGCGCGAGCGCATGACCCGGGCGTTGGCGAAGCCCTTGCGGAACCCCCTGTCGTCCAGGATCTCCAGCGATACCTCGACGGTGGCCTCGTAGCGCCGGGACTGCTGCTTGGTGAAGGCGCCGGTGAAGCTCTTGTCCAGCTTCAGCGGCGTCTCCGTCACCGGGGCGTCGATGATGACGAAGCGCGCGGTGCCCCGCCGGCCCCCCGCCGTGAGCCGGTCCGCCGCCCAGCGCCGGAGCGCCTTGCCGGGCGGGGTCGGGAACAGGTGGTCGACGTTGGGCGCCTTCATCGGCGGCAGGTACTTCGCCGCCACGGCGATGTCGGCCACGTCGAGGGTGAACTTGGACAAGTGCCCATAGGTGAGCTCGGGCAGGGTCTGCGTCACCACCGGGGTGTCGCAGGCCGCCAGGAACACCACAAGCAGGAATACAAGATACCGCCGCACCATGGCCGGCGCATATTGGCACGCGCCGCCGGGCCGGTTCAAGGGGCGGGCGCCCTACCCGGCGACGTAGAGGGCGGCCAGGGCCGCTTCGTCGAACCGGTAATCGGCCTTGCAGAACTCGCAGGTGACGGTGACGGCGCCGTCTTCGGCCATGGCCTCGATCTCGGCCTGGGGAAAGGCGCGCAGGGTCGTCGCCACCTTGTCCAGGGAACACCGGCAGGCGTGGCGCAGGGGCCGGGTGCGGAAGACCCGGACCCCGTCCTCGTGGAAAAGCCGGTACAGAAGCTGGTCCGGGGTGACCGCCGGGTCCAGCATTTCGCCGGCCGTGGCGCTGCTCATCAGGATGACGGCGCGGCGCCAGTCCTCGTCCGCCGGTTCCTCGTCCCCGTCCGCCCCGCCCGCCGACGCCAGGCGCTGGATCATCAGCGCCGCCGCCCGCGCCCCGCCGGCGCCGTTCGTCCCCCCGGCAACGGTGTTGGCGAGCATGATGGCGGTCTCCAGCTCGCCGGACTGGCGGAAGTAGTGATGGGCGCAGTCGGCCAGGCTGGCGCCTTCCAGGGCGCAAATGCCCTGGTAGCGTTCGCCGTCCGGCCCCTGGTCGACGGTGAACGACAGGTGGCCGGCCCCGAGCAGGCTCGGCACCGCCCCGCCGGCGCCGCCCCGGGCCGCCTCGATGCGCTCCGCGTCGAAGCGGGCGTAGCTGCGCATGTCCCCCTTGTTGGTGACGTCGGCGACGACCATGCCCAGGGGGCCGTCGCCCTGGGCCTGCAGGGTGAAGATGCCGTCGAAGCGCAGCGCGTTGGCGAGCACCGCCGCCAGGGCCAGGGTCTCGGCCACCATGCCGGCCACCCGCACCGGATAGCCGTGGGGGCCGAGGATCGCCTCCAGCGCCGGACCCAGGCGCACCAGCTGGCCGCGCAGGCCGAGGGCCTCGATGCGGAAGGGCTGGACCAGGTCGCCGAAAGATGCGGTTTTGGACATGTCAGTACTCACTTGCACGATTTCACGTACCATACGATCGCGTTTCCCGTTCCCTCGGCAGGAGGGGACGCGCGGGCGATGCGGACCCATCGGCAAGCGTTCCCGACGCCCCGGGGGGCCACCGGGGGGTGTCCCCCCGACACCGTATGCGGGGGGCGCCCCCGCGACCCCCGAGGGAGCGGGAAACGCGACCCGAAGGGCGGTCTTCCGAGGCCTCCGGGGGGACAAGGGGGGTGTCCCCTCGGCTACGTATTGCGGGGGACGCCCCCGCGGCCCCCGGCGTCGTCGCGCGCCGCTTGTGATGCTCCAGCATCACGACGCGCCGCGCTCCTAGCCGGAAACCTCGGAAGACCGTCGTATGGTGCGCGAAATCGTGCAAGGGAGTACTCGGTACCGGCTCCAAGGGTTGGCCTACACACATTATATGGGAAACGGAAAATATGGTGTCCGCGGGCGGCGGCGCAAGGCGGCGATGCCGTCCGCGACCGGGGGGCCGGCCCCGGGGGCGGTTCGCCTTCAGGGTTCAGTGGATTTGTACGGCCTGGTGGGGGCTGTCCAGGGAAAAGGCCGGCACGTCGATTTCGAACCTTTCACCGCTCTGGGCCAGCATCTGATAGGCGCCGACCATGATCCCCGACGGCGTCGGAAGCGGCGTGCCACTGGTGTACTCGAAGCTTTCGCCCGGGTTGAGGATCGGCTGTTCGCCGACGACGCCGTCGCCGCGCACCTCCTGCACATTGCCCAGGGAATCGGTGATGCGCCAAAAGCGGGTCAGCAGCTGCACGGTCTGTTCGCCGTGGTTTTCGATGCGCACGTGGTAGGCCCAGACGAAGTGGTTTTCCTCCGGCACCGACTGGTCGTCCAGGTAGAACGGCTCCACCGTGACGGTGATCGACCGCGTGGTCCGGGCGTATGCGCCCGACTCTCCTCCAGACTCCCGTTCCACCGCTCCTCCAGTGTTCCGTTTGCGAGAACGTGCGGGGCAACCGTGGCCTTTGCTTTATCCGAATACTTTAGGTGCCATGGACGCGTTGTCCAGGTTGACCGGAAGCATGCCCTCTTTCCACCGGTTTCGATGATAGGCGCGAAAACCGGCGCGCGGCAAGGGCCAAACGCGCCCGTCACCGGGCGGCGCGCGGCCTACGCGCGGACCAATGGACCGCCCCGGGCGTCAGCGGCCGGGCGCGCAGCCGGCGTTCGGCTTCGGGCAGCACGCGCATGTCCGGCCACAGGCCGTCCTCCAGGGTCCGCGCGTAGGCCGCGGGCAGGCCGGCGGCGCGCATCTTGGCGGCCGCCCGGGCGTGGTCGTAGTCCAGGGGGTGGTGGGTGATGGCGATGCCGTCTCCGTCGGGCGCCAGGACCGAGAACCACGCCCTCGGCGTGCCGTCGTTGGCGGGCAGGCCGACGCTGCCGGCGTTGTGCCACAGGCGGTCCTCGACGAGATCGGTGAACGGCAGGCCCGAGTGGCCGCCGATGACGCCGTCGGCGTCCAGCCGGTCGAGCTCGGCCGCCTTGTCCTGATCCAGCCTGGCATAGAAGAAACTGCCGGTACCGGCACCGCCCGCGGAAAACAGCAGATTCCTGCCAACCTGGCCGTGGTTATTGGCGAGACCATGCGGGTGTCTGGAACCCGGCGACAACAGCAGTAGCCGGGAGGTTTCGATCGCCTGGCAGGCAACGACGAAAATTTGTGCACGGACCGTCTCGGCCGACCCGTTCGCAGCATAATAACTGGCGGCCACCACCCGGCCGCTCGCGTCGCTGTCCAGGCGATAGACATGCGAATCAGGCCGGATATCGCAGTTTCCGGAAACCACCGCGCGGTTCAGCAACGCCGCCCGCGAGCTGCCCTTGGCGCCGGTTGAACAACCATAACTGCCGCAGTATCCGGAATATTGACAACCATCTCTGCCGAGAGCCCGGTGCGGCAAAATGGCTCTCGGCACGGGGATCGAGTGCAATCGTTCTCGTTGGCAAGTTTCGTCAAACCAATTGGCAATCGGGTGCTCGGCTGTTGGGGCAAACGGAAAATCCGCCGTCGAACGTGGCTCCTGGTTTGGATGATCGACCACCCGGCCGGATATGCCGACTACATGTTCGACCTTGCTGTAATAAGGTTCCAGTTCGTCATAATCGATCGGCCAGTCGGCGATATTGGCGCCCTCGATGGGACCGAACTCGGATAGCAACCTGAAATCCTTGGGTTTGAGGCGATGGAAAAACCCGCTCATCAAGTTTGATGATCCGCCGACCATATTGCCATTCCAGAAGTCCCAACTGGAGTCGTAGGTAGGTCTTGCGACCCAGCCCTTTTTGCCATTGTATTCTTCGACGACGTGAAACTCTTCCTGGAGATTCAGCGTGTAGGTGTTGCGTCGGCAACAGGCAATTTCATCCTTGAAGAAATCTTGCTCAGTGAGCCAGGGCCCCTTTTCCAATACGACGACCGAGTAGCCGGCCTCCGCCAGTGTCAGTGCAACCGGCCCACCGCCGGCACCACTGCCAATCACACAAACATCGCAATCCATGGTTATAAGCTGCCGTAGATTTTATCGGCCGGCGGTCTTGGGAAACCCGGCTGATGGTCCAGCCATCGCCAGCCTATTTCGTCAGGGTTACCACCATAAACAGGGTCCGATAACAGCGCCTCAAAGATGTAATACATCAACAACGATAACCATGCGCGACCCCAGCGCGTCTTGTCAGCCAGATAGCGCAGCAGCTGCTCACTCTGTTCAAAATTCATTTGAATCATTTTTTTTCTATACTGGAAAAAATATTCAAACCCAAAATCCATTTCAAGTAATAATCTGCTACTATGAAAGTGTCATTATGTCCATAATATTCA
>JACZWD010000010.1 GCA_022572335.1 Pseudomonadota bacterium | reverse complement strand
GGAATACGACTCCTGGGGCGCCAACCCGTTTATCCCGGCGACCCTGGTGGTGTGGGAGAAAGCGGGCTGAGAATCGTGGTCCGCCCCGGCCTCAGCCAGCCGCCGCCCGCGGGTCGTGATGGGGCAGCAGGAAGACCAGGACGTTCGCCACCAGCATGGTCCCGGCCAGCCCGTAGAACACGGCCGCCAGGCCCCAGGTGTCGGCGATCAGGCCGCCGACCGGCGCCACCAGCACCGACAGCCCCGATTGGGTGCCGAACATGACGCTGGTGGCGCTGCCGCCGAGGCGCGGCGGGGTGAGGTCCATGAGCCAGCTGTGGATCACCGGGCGCGCCGCGAACAGGGCGAACCCGAGCACCGAGATCCCGGCGATGAACAGGGGCCCGCTGCCGGCCAGGGTGAGGGCGGCGATGACCGCCGTGGCCACGGTAAGCCCGGCAAGCACGACCGGGCGGCGCCCCACCCGGTCGGACCAGACGCCGGCGATGGGCCCGGCGATCATGCCCGCCACCTGCATCGCCATCAGCGCCACGCCCATCAGGAACGGCCCCACGCCCAGGACGTCGGCCAGATAGAGCGGCAGGAAGACCAGCAGACCGTTCTGGGTCATGGTGCGAAAGCCGGCCATCAGGCACAGTCCAAGGACGGCCTTGTCGCGCAGCAGCTCCGCCAGGCCGGAAAAGTACTCGCCAAGACCCATGCCGCGGCGGGCCTCCTGGGCGCCGTCGGTATCTCTTGGCAACAGCATGAGGGCGATCAATGCCGCGGCGGCGAGGACCGGCAGCGCCGCCACCGACGCCGCGCCCTTCCAGGTGAGCCAGACCAGCAACGCTCCCGCCGCCAGCGGCGCCACCGCGTCGCCGATATTGGCGCCAAGGGCATGAATGGAAAGGGCGTAGCCCCTGTTGTCGGGATAGTGCTGGGACAGGAACGCGATCGCCGCCGGGTGCCACAGGTTGTTGGCGGCGCCGATGAGGGCGACGAGCACGGAAAGCATGACCATGCGCCCGCCCAGCCCGAAGGCGAGCAGCGCGCCGCCGCCGACCACCAGGGACGCCACCTGGAACACCACCCGCCGGCCGGTGACGTCGACGATCAGGCCGCTGGCGAAGTTGGCGGCGACCGCGCTGACGTGAAACACGGCGACCAGCGCGCCGGCCTCGGCATAGGACAGACCGAGGTCGGCGGTAATGAACGGCAACAGCAGATAGAAGGTGGCGGCGATCCAGTGGGTCCCGGCGTGGCCGAGCCCGACCAGGAAAGCCGGTCCCTGGCCCGTCCATCGCAGGCCGGTGAAGCGTTCGATGGCGGCAATCACAGGCCCCCTCCCCACGTGAAAACCGGCGCCAACTTATCCATGCGGCCAGGTATAGACAAGGCACAGCCCCCTTGCGGGGCCTCGGACTTCCGGACAGGGGGATCGTCTTCACCCCGCCCGGCATCGTGCCTTCGCCGGCCGGTCCGACCGGCACCCGGGGGTTCGTGGCATCGAAGGGTTGAAGATTCGGCTCCCTGTATGAGAGCCGGGTAGGTCGGGAACGCCCCGCGTCGGCCCGTCGGGGGCGGCGCCCGGAGCGCCTTTGTCAGGGTGTCCGGAAGAACACGACGCACCACGCGATCATCGGCAGACCCGCGATAAACAAAAACACGATCTCCTCGAACCGGGATGCCCGCCCTAACGAGAGAGGCTCCAGAACGCCAACGGACATCAGGGCGAAGACCATGACGCCTCCGAAAAGACAAGCCCAAACGGATAACAGGAGTCTACTACTCATGGTTTCATACGTTGGCGCAATTATTATCACCAGGTTTGGTATATTCCAGCGCACAGACGCGATCAGATGATTCATCGCGCACCTTGGAATCTCTCGCTGTCGCAGGCCATCCAGGTGCATCACCCGAATGAGTCCGTGCACTGGTATGTGTATATTAAAAATTTCCTATTTTCGCAACGGTCAACGCACGGTGGCTTTCGACGTGCGGCCATGCCCCTTGCGCGGAGGAACTCCGGTTCCCCCATGCCGATCCGGGGATTTCAGCGCGCCATGGTATTATTGCGGCGGCGGGTTCCCGGCCGCCCTCCGCGGCCGCGCCGCGCCTCCGCCCGTGCCGCCCGCCCTACGCGACCTGCCGGTGGGCATCCTTGGCGGTCCGCCGTTCCACCGTGGCCGAGATGTCGCGGGAGAGGGCGACCACGTCCGCCCGTGGCCGGAAGGCGCATTTGACGGCCTGGGCCAGCGCCGGCATGAGCGCGATGTCTTTCCGGTCGGGAGACAGCGGCGCCTGGCGCACGGCCCTCACCACGTTCACCATCGATCGGCAAAGCTCGCCCACATGATGATACCGGGTTCCCTTCAGGCGGCGGCTGATGTCCTCGGACGCATAGAGCAGGCGATCCAGGTGCGGTACTATGCTCTTGTCCGCCGTCCCGTCTTCGTACAGGGGCACGATACGCTCCACCAGATAGTCGATCTGGTACGCGTGACGTTCCATTTTCTGTTCGTTGAGCACATTGGCGACCCGGTCGATCTCGGCCTGAAGACCTTCCGCACTGGCGTCGTTCGCCGCCTTGGCCTTGAGGGGATTCGGAACATCGATCCGGGGAATCTGCTGGGTGCCCGCCTGCGGCTTGGCGCGCCGGTCGGGGCCGATGTAATCCGACGTGACGACGAAGGGCTTGCGGTTGTGGGCCAGTTTCAAGACCCGCGCGAACAACAGCCCCGTGGAAATGGGTTTGGGGATCAGGTCATCGCACCCGGCGTCGAAGATTTTCTTGACCAATTGCGGTGTCGGCACGGTGATGAGGGCGGTGACCACGATGAACGGATTGTCGCCGAGCTCGTGGTGGCGATTTTTGTGGACCAGGTCGTAGAGGTTGCCGCCTTGGAGTTCGGTGTCGCAGATCATCAGGTCCACTTTGTTGGCGGCGACCGCCGTCTCCACCGCCGACATCCTGTCGGTGACCATGATGGTCCGAAAACCCTGTCCATACAGGCCGCCCCTGATTCCGTCCCGGACCTCCCGGTTGGGGTCGCCTACGAGCACCCTGATGTTCTCGAAGCTGTAATTGTCCATGCCTGGCCCCACGCTTCCCGAAGCAGCCGACCTTTTCCATGCCGGCGCCATCGAACCGCACCCCGCATCCGGCGACCGATGCACGGCCGGGAAGCGGAAATGTCCAACGAACGCTCGGCGGCATGTATAGGGGCCCGGAAAACCGTCGATTTCTCTGCGCTCGGATGAACTTACTTGCAGATTATAAAATATAAATTCAGAGAATCAACTTTTGTTATTTGATATATATTTGCGTAAAAATTAAGAAAATTTTTTTATGTAAATCCGTATTTCCAGGACGGAGCTCATCGCTTGTGCCGCAAGGCGACACCGGGCCGAGGGTGCGGCGCCGGCGCGGATGCCCTATACTGGGGCCCTGGAGTGGGGCCCTGGAGCGGGGCCCTGGAGTGGGGCCCTGGAGCGGGGCCCTGGACTGGGGCCCTGGCCATGGGTGGTAGGGGAGGATCGATGGAATCGCTGGAAACGGATGTCTGCGTCGTCGGCGCCGGCAATGCCGCCATCTGCGCGGCGCTGGCGGCGCGGGAGCGCGGCGCCCAGGTGACCATCCTGGAGTGCGCGCCGGTTGCCGAGCGAAGCGGCAACACCCGGTTCACCGCCGGCGCCATGCGCGTCGCCTACGACGGCGTGGACGACATCGTCAGGCTGGTTCCGGACCTGAGCGAGGAGGAGCGGCGCATCACCGATTTCGGCACCTACACCACCGACCAGTTTTTCGACGATATCGCGCGCCTCACCCAATACCGGGCCGACCCGGACATGGTCGAAATCCTGGTCAAGCGCAGCCTGGACACCCTGCTTTGGATGCGCTCGAAGGGCGTGCGCTTCGTGCCCATGTACGGGCGCCAGGCGTTCAAGGTGGACGGCAGGTTCACGTTCTGGGGTGGCCTGGCCGTGGAAGCCTGGGGCGGCGGGCCGGGACTGGTGGAGATGTTGTTCGCCGCCGTGGAAAAAAACAAGATCGATGTGCACTACGAAACCAGCGCCGTTTCCCTGCTCCATGACGACGACGGCGTGACCGGGGTACGGGCGCGCCGCAAGGGCAGGACACTGGAGGTGCGGGCGCGGGCGGTGGTGCTGGCGTCGGGCGGGTTCGAGGCGAACGCGGAATGGCGGACCCGCTATCTGGGCCCGGGATGGGACCTGGCCAAGGTGCGGGGCTCCCGGTTCAACACCGGCGACGGCATCAGGATGGCCCTCGCGGTGGGGGCGTCCCCGTGTGGCAACTGGTCGGGCTGCCACGCGGTCGGCTGGGAGCGCAACGCGCCCGAGTTCGGCGACCTGGCCGTCGGCGACGCCTTCCAGAAACACAGCTATCCCCTGGGCATCATGGTCAACGCCCGGGGCGAGCGCTTCCTCGACGAAGGCGCCGACTTCCGCAATTACACCTATGCCAAATACGGCCGCGTGATCCTGGAACAGCCCGAGCAGTTCGCCTGGCAGGTCTTCGACGCCAAGGCCTCTCCCCTGTTGCGCGACGAATACCGCATCCGCCAGGTGACCAAGGTCACCGCCGATTCGCTCGAGGACCTGGTGCGGCGCATCGACGACGTGGACCGCGACCGCTTCCTGCAAACGGTGCGGGAATACAACGCCGCCGTCATGACCGACGTTCCCTTCAACCCCAACGTCAAGGACGGGCGCGGCACCCGCGGTCTCGCCATCCCTAAGTCCAACTGGGCCAACACCATCGACGAGCCGCCCTTCGAAGCCTATTCGGTGACCTGTGGCATCACCTTTACCTTCGGCGGGTTGCGGATCACCCGCAACAGCGAGGTCCTGGACAACGACGGAAACGTGATTCCGGGCCTGTACGCGGCCGGGGAGCTGGTCGGGGGCATCTTCTATTTCAACTATCCCGGCGGCAGCGGCCTCACCGCCGGCGCCGTGTTCGGGCGCATCGCCGGCACCTCGGCCGGCGCGCGGGCGGTGGGCAGCGGAACCTGATCGTCGCGCCCCGGCGTCCAGGGATTGCCGGCGCCGATCCCCGAAAGCCCCAACAATCTGTTTGCCTGGAAATGGTTAAGGGGCAACAATGCGCACCGCCGGGCGGGCCTCCCGAGGCCGCGGTCCGCCCCCATTCCCGGTAAAGTGCCCCATTCGCGGTAAAATGATTGGCGCAGAAGACGGATCCATGAGCGAAAATTCACTGCCGCTGTCCCGATTCACCGTCCTCGACCTGACCCGGGTGCGCGCCGGCCCGACGGCGGTGCGCCAACTGGCCGACTGGGGCGCCGACGTGATCAAGATCGAGCCGCCGGAGTCCATCGACCGCGCGCAAGGCCCGGGCGGTCCCCGCGACGGTCCCGACTTCCAGAACATCCACCGCAACAAGCGGGGCGCGACCCTGAACCTGAAGGAGCCCGAAGGCCTGGCCCTGTTCATGCGCCTGGTGGCGAAGGCCGACGTGGTGGTGGAAAACTACCGCCCCGGCGTGAAGCGGAAACTGGGCATCGATTACCAAGCGCTCAGGCGCGTCAACCGGCGCATCGTCTATGCCAGCATTTCCGGCTTCGGCCAGGACGGCCCCTACAGGGACCGGCCCGGCTTCGACCAGATCGCGCAGGGCATGGGCGGCCTGATGTCGATCACCGGATTGCCCGGGCAGGGACCGGTCCGCGCCGGCATCCCGCTCGCCGACCTGTCCGCCGGGCTGTACGCCGCCATCGGTATCCTGGTGGCGCTCCTCGAGCGCGAGGTGTCGGGCGAGGGCCAGTGGGTGCAGACGTCGCTTTTGCAGGCGCAGATCGCCATGCTGGATTTCCAGGCGGCGCGCTGGCTGATCGACGGCGAGGTGCCGCCCCAGGCCGGCAACAATCACCCGACCTCCATCCCGACCGGGGTCTTCGAGACCGCCGACGGCCATATCAACATCGCCGCCTCGGGCGACGCGATCTGGCGGCGGCTGTGCACGGCGCTCGGCGCCGAGGAGCTTGCGCAGGCGCCCGAGTACGCCACGGGCGAGGCGCGGCGCGAGAACAGGGATGCCCTGAACGCCCGCTTGCAGGAATTCGTTTCGACGCGCACGAGCGCCGAATGGATCGACATTTTGAATGCGGCCGGCGTGCCCTGTGGGCCCATCTACACCATCGATCAGGTGTTCGCCGACCCCCAGGTCCGGCACCTGGGCATGGCAGCGCCGCTCCAGCACCCGAAGCTCGGCGCCATCAAGGTGGTGGGCCAGGCGGTGACCATGAGCCGGGCCCGGTTCTCCGTGCGCAGGCCGACGCCGGAACGCGGCCAGCACACCGACGAGGTGCTGCGCGGGCTCGGTATGGACGCCGCCGAGATCGCCGGTCTCAGGGAGCGGCACATCATTTGAGCGGCCCGATACCGGTGAAGGCCCTTGGGGGGCCACGGGGGGTGTCCCCCCGGCAACGTTATGCGGGGGACGCCCCCGCGGCCCCCGGGGGGACACGGGGGGTGTCCCCCCGGCAACGTTATGCGGGGGACGCCCCCGCGGCCCCCGGGAGGGGCGCCGATCCGGTCCGACCGCCGAAACGCTGAGGGGAGGCTCCATGCACACCGACAAGATCATCGCCAAGAAGGACGGCGCCATCGGCCGCATCACCTTCAACAATCCAGAGCGCCGCAATGCGATCTCGCTGGAGATGTGGCAGGCCATGCCGGTCATCCTCGACGACATGGCGGCCGACGACGCGATCCGGGTGATCGTCGTCAACGGCGCCGGCGGCAAGGCCTTCGCCTCGGGCGCCGACATCTCCCAGTTCGAAAAACAGCGCTCGTCCAAGGACGCGATCGCCGCATACGGCGCCACCGTGACCAAGGCCTGCACCGCCCTTTCCACCGTGGAGAAACCGACCATCGCGATGATCGAAGGCTATTGCATCGGCGGCGGGCTGTTGGTGGCGCTGTGTTGCGACATGCGCATCGCGTCCGAGGATTCGCGGTTCGGGATTCCCGCCGCCAGGCTGGGGCTGGGCTACAAGTTCGACAGCGTCCGCCCGCTGGTCGACCTGGTCGGGCCTACCTACGCCAAGGAGATCCTGTTCACCGCCCGCCAGTTCGACGCCGACGAGGCGCGCCAGATGGGGCTTGTCAACCGGGTGCTGCCCGGCGCGGCGCTGGCCGGGTACGTGGACGATTACGCGGCGACCATCGCCGCCAACGCGCCGCTGACCCTGCTGGCGGTGAAGAAGACCATCGGCGAAGTGCTCAAGGACCCGGACGCGCGGGATCTGGCCCTGTGCCAGGCGCTGACAGACGCCTGTTTCGACAGCGCCGATTACACCGAGGGCCGGCGGGCGTTCATGGAGAAACGCAAACCCAATTTCACCGGGCGCTGACAGGGCCATGTCCGAATCGCTGACCACGGCCGACGTGATGGCCGCCTATCTGGCGGGCGCCGGCGTCAAGTTCATCTTCGGGCTGCCCGGCGGGCAGAACATCGAATTCATGGAGGCGGCGCGGCGCCAAGGCCTTGAATTCGTTCTCGCCTGCCGCGAGGGGACCGCGGCCCTGATGGCGGACGCGGCGGGGCAGCTCACCGGCGTGCCCGGGGTGTGCATGTCGACCCTCGGCCCCGGTTCGACGAACCTGGTCAACGGCGTCGCCAACGCCTTCCTGGACCGCTCGCCGATGATCGCGGTGTCGGGGCAGATGGGCACCCGGCTGGAGAGCACGTTTACCCACCAGAACATCGACCACAACCGCCTGTTCGCGCCGATCACCAAATGGACGACCAGGATCGTCCCCGAAGCGGCGGCCTCGGTCATGCGCCGGGCCCTCAGGCTGGCCGTGGCGGAACGTCCGGGACCCGTGCACATCACCCTCAACGCCAACCTGGCGGCGGCCGACGCCGGCGACGCGGAGATCGCGCTTCCTCCCCTCGGCCCCGCCGCGCGCTGGACGCAATCGTACCACGTGGCCGGCGACGGCACCGATCCCGCCAGGCGCCTGGCCGAAGCGCGCCGGCCGGTGGCGCTGGTGGGGAATTCGGCCGTCCGCGCCGGCGCCGGCCCGGCGCTGAAAGGCTTCGCCGAGCGCTTGGGCTGTCCGGTCGTGGTGTCGCCGAAGGCCAAGGGCATTTTGCCCGAGGACCACGCCTATTTCGCCGGCACCCTGGACATGGCGTGCGGCAAGGTGGTGTGGGATTTCCTGGCGTCCGCCGACCTCATCCTCGCCATCGGCTTCGATGCGGTCGAGCTCATCAGCCCGTGGCGGCTACGGGCGCCGGTGCTGCACATCGATTCCTGCGAGAACACCGACCAGGTGTACGCGGCGGAGACGGAACTGGTGGGCTCCATCCCGGCCATACTGGAAAGCCTCGCCGATTCCTACAAGGGCCAGGAGAAGTGGTCCGAGCGTGAGGTCCGCGGCCATCGCGAGGCCCTGTTCGGGCTGTATCGCTCGGGCCGTGTCGCCGGCAGGCTGAACCCCAGCGACGTGGTCGACGCGGCGCGCGGGGCGTTCCCCAAGGACACCATCATCACCATGGACGTGGGCTCCCATAAACTTCTCGTCGGCCAGGGCTGGACGGCCTACGAGCCGCGCGGCGTGCTCGTGTCCAACGGCCTGTCGGCCATGGGCTTCGCCCTTCCCGCGGCGATCGCGGCGAAGATGCTGCACCGGGACCGTCCGGTGGTCTGTTTCACCGGCGACGGCGGGCTGGCCATGGTGCATGGCGAGTTGCAGCTCGCGTCGTCCCTCGGGCTCGGCCTGGTCATCATCGTCTTCCGCGACGACAGCCTGAACCGCATCGAGATCAAGCAGGTCCAGAAAGGCTACCCGACCGTGGGCACGCGCTTTCAGGCCGGCGATCTGGTGGGGCTGGCCGAATCCCTGGGCTGCGACGGGGAGACGGCCGACACGCCCGCACGCCTCGCCGCCGTGCTGGGGCGGGCGACCAAGCTCAACCGGCCGCTGCTGGTCGAGGCGCGCATCGATCCCGCCCAGTACACGGTGCAGTTTTAATCATGGTTCTGCGGCGCTTCGCCGACTATGCCGCCGGGGTGCGCGACGAGGCCGTGCCCCCCGAGGCGGTGCACGCCGCCAAGCGCTGCGTCATCGACTGGTTCGCCTCGGTGATCCCGGGCGGCGCCCAGCCGCCGGCGACCCTGTTGCGCGAAGCCTTCGCCGACGACCTGGGACACGGGCGCGCGGTCCTCTATCCGTCGGGCCTGCGTGCCCCGGCGCGCAGCGCGGCGCTGATCAACGGAGCCGCCGCCCACACCATCGAGTTCGACGACATCTACCGGGACGCCATCTACCACCCCGGCGCCCCGGTCATTTCGGCGGCGCTGCCCGTGGCCCAGGTGCGGGGCGTCGGGGGCGATGGGTTCCTGCTCGGCGTGATCGCCGGCTACGAGGTCTCCAACCGCCTCGGCGTGGCGGTGAACCCGGCCCATTATACGTATTGGCACACCACGGGAACCATCGGCGCCTTCGGCGCCGCCGCCGCGGCGTCCTCGGTGCTGGGGCTGGACGCCGGGCGCACCCTGCACGCCCTGGCCAACGCCGGGACCCTGGCGGCGGGGTTGCAGCAGGCCTTCCGCGCCGATGCCATGGCCAAGCCCCTGCACGCCGGACAGGCGGCCGAGACCGGCGTAATGGTGGCGCTGGCGGCGGAGAAGGGCGTCACCGGGGCGCCCGACATCCTGGACGGCGAACGGGGGTTCGGCGCCGCCATGGCCGGGAACCCGGACTGGCGGGCGGCGGC
Source organism: Pseudomonadota bacterium (assembly GCA_022572335.1). Classification (GTDB taxonomy): domain Bacteria; phylum Pseudomonadota; class Alphaproteobacteria; order Rhodospirillales; family 2-02-FULL-58-16; genus JACZQZ01. Next base: position 11,521 of record JACZWD010000010.1, on the reverse strand, counting down.
CGACGACCTGGGGCGGTCCTACACCATCATGCGCACCACCATGAAGGCCCACGCCGCCTGCGGCCACGCCCACGCCGCCATCGACGGAGTCCTGGCGCTGAAGGACGAACACGCGCTGGCGCCGGAGTCCGTCGCCACGATCCGCGTCGGGACCTACGCCAAGGCCCTGGAGATCACGGGAAACAAGGCGCCCCGGACCGCCTTCGAGGCGAAATTCAGCCTGCCCTATTGCGTGGCCGTGGCGCTGCTGACCGGGCGCGTGCGCCTGGACGCCTTTTCGAAAGAGCGCCTCGCCGATGGGCGGCTCAGGGGCCTCATGGACAAGGTCGAGCTGCGCGTGGAACCGGACATGGAGGCGGCGTTTCCCGGCCAGCGCGCCGCGGTGGTCGAGATCGGGACCGTGGACGGACAGCGCTTTACCCACCACGCGCCGACCCGCAAGGGCGACCCGGACAACCCCTTGAGCGACGGGGAGCTCGAGGACAAGTTCCGCGAGCTCACCGCCCCGGTGATCGGCGAGGCGGCGGCGGCGCGCCTCCTCGAGACCTTGTGGCGCATCGAGGGGTTCGACGACATGGCGGAGCTGCCGGTCGCCGGGCCCGACTTGGCGCCCGGCGCGCCGGCTTAGTATGGGATGGCGTGGTATCGGACCGCGTGGGTCCCTGACTCGCCGGCGCCTACCGGCCGGCGTCAGTTCCGTGACTTGTCGACCAGCGCGTTGTCGGCGATCCAGGGCATCATGGCGCGCAGTCTCTCGCCCACCTTCTCGATGTCGTTCTCGGCGGCGCGGCGGCGCATGGCCTTGAAACTGGGCTGGCCGGCCGCGTTCTCCAGCATCCATTCCTTGGTGAAGCGCCCCGACTGGATGTCGTCCAGCACGTCGCGCATGCGGGCGCGGACGCTGTCGTCGATGATGCGCGGCCCGCTGACGTAATCGCCGTATTCGGCGGTGTTGGAGACCGAATAGCGCATGTTGGCGATGCCGCCCTCGTAGATGAGGTCGACGATCAGCTTGACCTCGTGCACGCACTCGAAATAGGCCATCTCGGGCGAATAGCCGGCCTCGACCAGGGTCTCGTACGCGGCCAGTATGAGCGACGTGAGGCCGCCGCACAGCACCGCCTGCTCGCCGAACAGGTCGGTCTCGCATTCCTCGCGGAACGACGTGCCGATGACGCCGGCGCGGCCGCCGCCGATGGCGCACGCATAGGCCAGCCCCAGATCGTGGGCGTTGCCGCTGGCGTCCTGCTCGACGGCCAGCAGCATGGGCACCCCGGCGCCGCGCTGGTACTCGGCCCGCACCGTGTGGCCCGGCCCCTTGGGCGCGACCATGAACACGTCCAGGTCCGGGCGCGGCTCGATCAGCCGGAAGTGGATGTTGAGGCCGTGGGCGAAGGCCAGGGCGGCGCCGTCTTTCATGTTTTCGCGCAAATGGTCGTTATAGAGCTTGGCCTGCCCCTCGTCCGGGGTCAGGACCATGACCACGTCGGCCCACTTGGCCGCCTCGGCCGGGGATACCACCTTCAGTTGCTCGGCCTCGGCCTTCTCGACACCGCCCGAGCCCTCGCGGAGCGCGACGACCACGTTCTTGACGCCGCTGTCGCGCAGGTTCAGCGCGTGCGCGTGGCCCTGGCTGCCGTAGCCGACCACGGCCACGTTCTTGGCCTTGATCATGTTGACGTCGGCGTCTCGGTCATAATAAACGCGCATTGTCCTATCCTTCCTTTGATGCGGACGGCCGACCTTACAGCGGGCGCGAGCCGCGGGCGATGGCGGCGACGCCCGTGCGCGACACGTCGACCAGGCCGAGGGGCTCCATCAGGTCGATGAAGGCGTGCAGCTTGCCGGTGTTGCCGACGATTTCGAAGACGAAGGACTCGCTCGTGCTGTCCACCACCCGGGCCCGGAAGATTTCGGCGACGCGCAGGGATTCGACCCTCGCCTCACCGGTGCTCTTCACTTTCACCAGCGCCAGCTCGCGGTCCACGTGCGCCCCGTCCATGGTCAGGTCGCACACCTTGTGGACCGGAACCAGACGCTCGAGCTGGGCCTTGATCTGTTCGATGACCATGGGCGTGCCCGAGGTGACGATGGTGATGCGCGAAAGGCTTTCCTGCGTGTTCACCTCGGCCACGGTCAGGCTTTCGATGTTGTAGCCGCGCCCCGAGAACAGCCCGATGACGCGCGCCAGAACGCCCGGCTCGTTGTCCACGAGCACGGCGATGGTCGTTTGTTTTTCCGTTTCCGTTTCTGTTGTCACGGTTGGCGTTCTCCTGTCCGGCGCCGGGCGCCGGACCACGGTCGAAAAAATCGGCTGGGCTACGGTGCGTCCGGCGAAACGGCCTTCTCAGACCAGGACCATGCCTTCCTCGGACACCGGCGCCTCGGCCTCGTCCCCGGGGCCGAGCAGCATCTCGTTGTGGGCCGCGCCGGACGGTATCATGGGGAAGCAGTTCTCCAACTTGTCGACGCGGATGTCGGCGATCACCGCGCGGTCGGTTTCGATCATTTCGCGGATCACGTCGTCCACCTCACCCGGTTTGGTGGCTCTCAGGCCGACGGCCTGGAAAGCCTCGGCCAGTTTAACGAAATCGGGAAGGGAATGCATGTAGGTTTCCGCGTAGCGGCCGCCATAGAGCAGCTCCTGCCACTGGCGCACCATTCCCATGTACTCGTTGTTGAGGATGAACACCTTCACCGGCAGGCGGTACTGGGCGATGGTGGACATCTCCTGGATGTTCATGATCACCGACGCCTCGCCGGCGATGTCGATGACCAGCGCCTTCGGGTGGGCGACCTGCACCCCCATGGCCGCCGGCAGGCCGTAGCCCATGGTGCCCAGCCCGCCCGAGGTCATCCAGTGGTTGGGCTTTTCGAACCTGTAGTGCTGCGCCGCCCACATCTGGTGCTGGCCGACCTCGGTGGTGATGTAGACGTCGTCGCGGTCCTTGGTCAGCTCATAGAGCCGCTGCAGGGCGTACTGCGGCTTGATGACCTTGGTGCTATTCTCGTACCGCAGGCAGTCCCGCGCCCGCCACCGGTCGATGCTCTTCCACCATTCGGCCAGGGCCTTGCGGTCGGGCGACGCCTGTTCGGCCTTCCACACCTTGATCATGTCCTCGAGCACGTGCCCCACATCGCCGACGATGCCGACGTCCACCGGCACGTTCTTGTTGATCGACGACGGATCGATGTCGATGTGGATCTTCTTGGAGTTGGGCGAGAAATCGGCGAGCCGCCCGGTGATGCGGTCATCGAACCGGGCGCCGATGGCGACCATGACGTCGCACCCGTGCATGGCCAGGTTGGCTTCATAGGTGCCGTGCATGCCCAACATGCCGAGGTACAGGGGGTCCGAGGCCGGAAACGCACCCAGCCCCATCACCGTCAACGTGCACGGAAAGCCGGTCAGGCGCACGAACTCGGTGAGCAGCTGCGAGGCCGCCGGTCCGGAATTGATGATCCCGCCGCCGCAATACAGGATGGGCCGCTTGGCCGCCGCCATGATGTCGACGGCGCGGCGGATGAGGTTGATGTCGCCCTTCATCCGCGGCTTATACGTCCTGTGGGTGACCCTGGAGACAGGCGTGTAGTCGCCCATGGCCGTCATGACGTCCTTGGGCAGGTCCACCAACACCGGCCCCGGCCGGCCGCTGCGGGCCACGTAAAACGCCTCGTGCACGGTGCGCGCAAGCTTGTTCACGTCCTTGACCAGGTAGTTGTGCTTGGTGCAGGAACGGGTGATGCCGGTGATATCGGCCTCCTGGAAGGCGTCGTTGCCGATCAGGTGGGTGGGCACCTGGCCGGTGAGGCAGACAACGGGGATGCTGTCCATGAGGGCGTCGGTGAGCCCGGTCACGGTGTTGGTGGCGCCCGGCCCCGAGGTCACCAGGACGACGCCCACCTTGCCGGTGGATCGGGCATATCCTTCCGCCGCGTGCATGGCGCCCTGCTCGTGCCGGACGAGGATGTGGCGGATGGCGTCCTGCTTGAAGATCTCGTCGTAAATCGGCAGTACGGCGCCCCCCGGATACCCGAAGATCACGTCCACGCCCTGTTCCTCCAGGGCCTTGAGCAGTATCTGGGACCCGTTCATCTGATCGTCCGCCATCGCCCTCTTCCCTTTTCCTCCATCCGCCGGCTCGCGGACGGAAACCGTCCCGGGACGCGCACGGCACCCCCGGCTGACGCCGCTCCAGCTTGGTGGCGAGAGACGGAAAACTAATCTCTCAGGGTCGCCCGGTCAACAAATACCGACAAATAAATGAAAAGATTTTGGGCCGTAAACTTTCCGAATATTGCGCGGGCACCACGTGGGCGCCGGGCATTTGGTGGCGCAGCCAGGTGAGCTGCCGCTTGGCGAAGTTGCGGCTGGCGCGTTTGGCGCTATCCAGGGCCTCGTCCAGGGTGATTTCGCCCCTCAGGTGGCGGCGCAGCTCGGGCACGCCCACGGCCTTTGCCGCCGGCAGGCCCGCATCCAGGCCCAGCCGGTCGAGCGCCGCCACCTCGTCCAGCGCCCCGTCTTCGATCATGGTGTCCAGGCGGGCGTCGATGGCGGCGTAAAGGGCGTCCCGGGGCGGCGCCAGCACGATGGTGGCGAAGCGTGCGTCCGTGGCCGGTCCGCCGGCCCCCTGGCGCTGCCAGTCCGCCAGCGGACGTCCCGTCGCCCGCACCACCTCGAAGGCGCGGATCAGGCGCTGGCTGTCCCCGGCTTCAAGCCGCCTCGCCGCCTCCGCGTCCACCTTGGCAAGTTCGGCGCGGAAGGCCTCGCCCCCGAGCCGCGCATGCAGCCGGCGCGCCTGGGAGCGGATGCCTTGGGGAATGCCGGGAACGGGCGCCAGGCCGTCGGTCAGCGCCTTGAGGTAGAGGCCGGTGCCGCCGACGACGATGGGCAGCCTTCCGGCGCCGCGCGCCGCCTCGATCTCGGCCCGCGCCATCGCCAGCCAGCGCCCCGCCGAACAGGCCTCGGTCACCGGGAGAGTGCCGAAGAGGCGGTGCGGCACCCGTGCCTCGTCGCCGTCCGTGGGCCGCGCCGTCAGCACGCGCAGTTCGCGGTAGACCTGCATGCTGTCGGCGTTGATGACCGTGCCGGTGAATTCCTCGGCCGCGTCCAGGGCCAGCGCCGACTTGCCGCTGGCCGTCGGCCCGGCGATGATGAGAATGGGTTCGGCTTCGGACCTTTTCATGACGGCCGTCCTGAACGATGGCATTGTCGCCGGGATCGAGGGTGTGCTCAACGGCCCGGCGGCGCGCCGCGCCCGTGCGCACCTGGGGTGTATCGTACACCGCCCGCCTCGGCCAATACCAAGGAGCGTTGATCATGACACCGTCCGATCCCGTGGATGCCGAGGCGTTCAGGAAATTCGAGCACGCCGGATGGGAGGCCGTCGCCCACCGCTATCACCACCATTTCGCCAGGCTCACGGCCCAGACCGCGGGGCCGCTGCTGGAGGCCGTGGGCGTGGGTGACGGGGTGCGCGTGCTCGACGTGGCGACGGGTCCGGGCTATGCCGCGGCGGCCGCTTCGCTGCGCGGCGCCGACGCCGTCGGCGTCGACTTTTCCGCCGCCCAGGTGGCCCTGGCGCGCTCCCAGTACCCGACGCTGGAGTTTCACCAAGGGGACGCCGAGGCGCTGCCGTTCCCCGACGAGAGCTTCGATGCGGTGGTCAGCAACTTCGGCATGCTGCACTTCGCGCGCCCGGAGCGCATGCTGGCCGAGGCGCACCGGGTCCTGCGCCGGGGCGGACGCGTCGCCTTCACGGTGTGGGCGAAGCCCGAAGACGCAAAGGGGTTCGGCATTGTCCTCGGCGCCGTCGAAACCCATGGCAACATGGACGTGCCCCTGCCCCCGGGTCCGCCCTTTTTCCGTTTCAGCGACGGGGAAGAGTGCCGTCGCGTGTTGACCGGGGCGGGCTTCGTCGCGCCGGAGATCACGCAGGTGGCGCAGGTATGGACGTTGCCGGCGCCCGAAGCCCTGTTCGACGCCGTCTACGAAGCCGGCGTGCGGGTCAGGGCCATCCTTCGCGCGCAAGCCCCGGAAGCGCTGGACGCCATCCGCGGGGCCATCCGCGATGGCGCCAAAGCCTTCGAGCGCGACGGGGTCACGGAAATCCCCATGCCCGCTGTCCTGGCGTCGGCGGCAAAGCCCTGACCGCGGCACAGGGACGAATTCCGCAAGCCACGCCGTCCGGACGGGCGGCGGCCGGAAGGATCGAAGGGGAAACCGGGATCAGCCCGTCTCGATGCGAACGGCGACGAAGCGCAGTCCCCCTTGTCCTTCGACCAGCAGCAACACCGACTTGCGCCCGGACTTGCGCGCCTCCTTTATCCTGGCCACGATGTCGGCCGGGGTGACGACCTCCTCCTGGCTTATTTCGGCAATGACATCGCCGGGCCGGATTGCCTTTTCGGCGGCCGCGCCGCCTTCGTCGACGGCGGTGACCACAACCCCCTTGGCATCCGTGTCCAGGCTGTAGCGTTCGCGCAGATCGGTGGTGACCTCGGCAACGGTGAGCCCGAGTGCTTCAATTTTCTCGGCGGCCCCGCCCTCCTTTTTCCCGGCGCGTGAACGGGACGCCACCTTGGTCTCGCGTTCCTCCAGCTCGCCGACGCTGACGGAGAGGGTCACCGTCTCGCTGTTGCGCCAGACCACCACGTCGACGGTCTTGTCGACGTCGGTCGCGGCGACGATGCGCGGCAGCTTGCGCATCTCGGGCACTTCCTTGCCGTCGAACGTGAGGATCACGTCGCCGGCCTTGATGTTGCCCTTTTCGGCCGGCCCGTCCTTGATGACGCTGGCCACCAGGGCGCCCTTCGCCTGTTTCAGTCCCAGGGTTTCGGCGATCTCCTCGGTGACCGCCTGGATGTGGACGCCGAGCCAGCCCCGGCGCACTTGGCCGTGCTTGATCAGCTGCTGGATGACCGGATGGGCGGTGGCGCTGGGGATGGCGAAGCCGATGCCGACGCTGCCCCCCGACGGTGAGAATATGGCCGTGGCGATGCCGATGACCTCGCCGTCGAGGTTGAACAGCGGGCCGCCCGAATTGCCGCGGTTGATCGACGCGTCGGTCTGGATGTAGTCGTCATAGGGGCCGGAGTTGATATCGCGGTTGCGGGCCGAGATGATGCCGGCGGTCACGCTGCCGCCCAGGCCGAAGGGATTGCCGATGGCGACTATCCAGTCCCCGACCCGCGCCTTGTCCGAATCCCCGAAGCTGACGGCCGTCAGTTTGCGCGTCGGCTTCACCTTGAGTACGGCGATGTCGGTCTTGGGATCGCGCCCCACGACCTCCGCCTCGAGCCGGGTATCGTCCTGGAGGGCGACCGTGATCTCGTCGGCGTCCTTGATGACGTGGTTGTTGGTGACGATGTAGCCGGCGGCATCGACGATGAACCCCGATCCCAGGGAGGTGACCTTGCGCTGGCGCTGGTGCGGGCGGTTGCGTTCGAAGAACTCGCGGAAGAATTCCTCGAACGGCGAACCGGGCGGAAGCTGGGGCATTTCGACGCCGCTCCGGCCTTCGAGGGTCTGGGTGGTGGAGATATTGACCACCGAGGGCAGGAGTCTAGCGGCCAGATCGGCGAAGCTCTCCGGCGCCGTCTTCGCCTGCGCCGCCGCCGGGGCTGCCATCACCGCCAGGGCGACCAGGCCGGCCAGCGGCCACGGGACCGTCCGCCGCGCCGGCGCGCCCGTCTCCGCTTTCACCGGGCGCCCGCGGGTCCCGTCGGTGCATACATGAGTCACGATACCGCCCTCCTTGGGCTCAAGAGGAATTCTCATTAAATAGTATCACTTTGTCCGGGTTGCCTGGGATTTAGTCCTGGCAAGGGCCAAGCCTTGGACACCGTCCGTGCGCCTTGCCATAGGGCACGATTGTGGCGGAACCGGGGCGGACTCACCCCCCGGCGCGGTTTCAGCCGCGCACCAGCCACACGACGCCGACGCCGACCGCCGCCGCCGCGACGCCGGCGGTCCTGAGGTTTCCTGGCGGCTGCGCCAGGGCGTGCCGCATCATCTTTTTCATGGCCTCGGGGAACAAGGCATAGAGCGCCCCTTCGATGGCCACGGCGAGGGCGAGGGCGGTGAGGAGATCGGCCATGGTCCCCGGTCAATCTTCGCCGTCCCCGGCGGGGGTACTCCGGGGCGGCCGGCCGCCGGCGGATGGGTTATTTTTTCCCGGCGTCACGGATGAGGTCGTCGAAAAAGCGGATAAACCCTCCGCCGGGCGCCCCGACGTACCTGGTCGTCTCGCCGCTGAGACCCTCGCGCAGTTTGTTCAACGACACCCAGAAATTGAAGAATTCCCAGTCCTGGCCGTAGGCTTCGTTGTAGATCCGCTGTGCCTCGGCGTCGCCGTCGCCCATGAGGATCTCCGCCTTCTTTTGCGCCTCCGCCTGGATGACGGTCACCTGCCTGTCGGCGTCGGCGCGGATGGTGCGCGCCTGCCTGTCGCCATTGGCGCGAAACCCGCGCGCCAACTGCTCGCGCTGGGTCTGCATGCGGCGGAAAATGGCCTGGCTGTTCGCCTCCGGCAGATCGACCCGCTTCATGCGCACGTCGATCACGTCGATGCCGAAGCTGACGGCTTCGACCTTGACCTGTTCGAAAATGGTGTCCATCAGCGTAGCCCGTTCCTTGGTCATCACGGCCGCCAAATCGACCTTGCCGAAGACGGCGCGCAGGTTCGAGGTAATGATGCTGTCGAGGCGGGATTCCATGCCGCGCTCGTTAGTGACGGTCTGGAAAAACTTGAGCGGATCGACGATGCGGTAGCGGGTGAACGCGTCGACCACGATCTGCTTCTGGTCGCTGGTCGGAATTTCCTCCGCCCGGACGTCGTAATCGAGCACCCGGAGGTCGAATTTCACCACGCTCTCGACGAACAGCGGCATCTTGAAATACAGCCCCGGCTCGTTGATCACCCTGCGCGGTTCGCCGAACCTGAGGACCAGGGCCTGTTCGGTCTGATACACCGTGAACACGGCGGAGAAGCCGAGAACGCCCAACAGGACGGCGAGAACCACGAGACCCAATCGAACGCCGCTCATTATTGATTCTCCCCCGCCGGCTTCGTCTGCGCACCCGCGCCGCGCCCGCGCATCAACGTGTCAAGGGGCAGATAGGGCACGACGCCGACGCCGCCCGCGCGGTTGTCGATGAGAATCTTGTCCATGCCCTTCAGCACGTCCCGCATGGCGTCCAGGTACAGGCGGCGCTTGGTCACGGCCTTATTCTGTTTGAACTGTTCATAAACGGCCAGGAAACGATGGGACTCGCCGGTCGCGATCTCGGTCTTCTCGCGCTTGTATCCTTCGGCGCGCAGCACGATCTGCGCCGCCACGCCTTTCGATCTCTGGACCACCTCGTTCCTGTAGGCTTCGGCCTCGTTGATCTTGCGTTCCATGTCGGCGCGCGCCACCTGGACGTCGCGGAAGGCGTCGAGGACGCTGCCCGGCGGATCCACCTTCTGCAACTGCACGCGGGTGACCTCTACGCCGGCGCCGTAGCGGTCGAGGATGTCCTGGATCAGAATCTGGGCCTCGCCGGCGATCTTGGCCCGGCCGCCGGTACGGGCGAACTCGAACCGGTTCTTGCCGATGATCTCGCGCAGCGCGGCCTCGGAGGCGTTCTTCACCGTCAGCTCGGGGTTGCGGATGTTGAAGAGGAAATTGCGCACCCCGGTAAGATTGTCCTGATTCCCGCCCTTGGGAATGCGCGTATCGATCTTCCAGAAGACGACGACCTGGGTATCGATGATGTTTTCATCGCCGGTCAGCATCAGGCTTTCCTCGGGCACGTCGCGCGCCAGCCGGGCCCGATCGCCGCCGGAGCGGAAGCCCACTTCGGTACGGTTGATCGCCGTAACCTTGGGCGTCAGCACCGAGCCGATGGGGCCCGGCCAATTGAAATTCAGCCCCGGGGTTTCGGTGCCCACCATGCGGCCGAAGATAAGCTCGACGCCCAGTTCGTCGGGCTGGACCCTGTAAAAGCCCGACGCCAGCCAGACCGCCGCCACCAGCAGCAGCACCACGAGGCCGCCGCGCACCGTGCCCACGCCGCCGGGTATGAGGCGCCTGAACCTGTCCTGGCCGCGGCGAAGGATTTCCTCGATGTCCGGCCCTTTGGCTCCCGGACCGCCGCCGCCCCAGGGGCCCTGGCCTCCGCCCTGTGGATTCCACGCCATTGAAAACCTGTTCCTTTCGCGTCTCCTGGACGCTCACACTTTGTTCTTTTGACCGGGATTTCCCAGATGGTTCCTCCCAAGCACCGAAGACGGTAGCACAATTGCGTATTGATCGAAAGCGTGAGCCTACAATCCAAATCGGGGCCTTCAGATAGGGCGCTCGGTGCGTCGGAGACCCTGCCAGGGTGCAATCCGGTATCTGAAGACGCTCGTTCGGCAAGTGTCGAGAGCCCGGCACCCGCCGGTTCAACCCTGCTGTGGCGATGACACAGGGTGTCATGTCGGCGCAGGATTGGCCGCAGGGCGTTGATCAGGTTCTGCATTCTCCCGGTGAACGCCGTGATATCGCCACTTCAGCAAGCGGAAATGAAACGTACCGACCGCGCCGCACTTTTTCGGCGCTAATCCTGACTGGTTTCTAACTGCGCGTCGTCATCGAGCAGCGATTCACGTCCTTGGGCGGTTCCAGCGTCCGCTTATGGCTATGAGCCGAAGTTACCGGCTTTGCTATTTCACGACCGCTTTCGGGTGAACAGCAGACATCTGGAGCCATAATGTCCGCTCTTCCCCGCAGAGCGGACCAATTTCGGGACCGCGGCGATACTCACGAGAGGCGACAGGTGGAAATGAGCTCCCGTGGAGAAATGCGTCCTGAAAGTGTTGGCGCGTTTCGTCCTGACGGGCGGCGCACTTTCGCGTACAATCACGGGCATGACGTACCTGTTTAGCTTGTGTCTTCTGATTCTGGCCTTGTGGCTGGCATCCGAGATCGCAGGCAAGGACCTGTCGAGCCCCGCGCCCAAGGACCCCTATCGGCTGGACCGCTGGCGCAAGGGCGAAGGGGACCCGGACCAGTAACCCCCGTCCGTAAGTTTGCTTCTGGCTAGATGCTGACCTGAACGCTCACGAGCGCCATAACCGCTTAGAGGCAGAAAGCGGTCCAGATCAGATGTCGACCTGCTCAGCTATTGCCAGGGCGTCATCGACTTCGATGCCTAGATAGCGCACCGTGCTTTCAAGCTTGGTGTGCCCGAGGAGCAGCTGCACCGCTCGTAGGTTGCCGGTGCGTCGATAGATCAAGGTCGCCTTGGTTCTGCGGAGAGAATGAGTTCCGTAGGCGTCGGGGTTCAGCCCGATGCTTGCGATCCAGTTGGCAACCAATCGAGCATATTGACGGGTCGTCAGATGCGCTGCCGGGTTCCGACGCCCCGTGAAGAGGTAGTCCTGATGTCTTTTCGCGGCCATCTTGATCCAGTCGTCCAACGCCTGGCGCGTGTTCTCCGTGATCTCAAACTGGACCGGCCGACCAGTCTTTTGCTGTCGTATTGTCGCCCGAT
>JACZWD010000009.1 GCA_022572335.1 Pseudomonadota bacterium | reverse complement strand
ACCAGTTCCAGGCCGCCCACGCGCTCCGATTCCAGGTCGCAAATGATCAGATCGGGAGTAAATTCGCCGAGCAGCCGGAGCCCCTCTTTCCCGGTCGCCGCCTCGCGGATGTTGCCGATGGTCCGGGCGTACAGGTGCCGCCTGAGGACGTCGCGCATATGCCCGCTGCCGTCCACGACCAGGACACCCAGCCGTTGGAAATCCTTCCGAGCCACGGCCCCGGCACCCCTTTGGATGAACACGACGTCCGTCTTCGCAAGGGGATTGGACAGCAAAGTCCGTGCCATACCGGGACGTCCGCCCTCCCCGGCCCTTTCCGGCCCGGGCGGTGGGCCCGTTCGCCCATTATGCTTCGCGCCGTGCAAACCTGACTGGCAATTTGCCGCGCCGTGCACGGGTGGCTCGGGGGGGATTAGGGAATCTCAGCTTCCGCCCTGGGGAACGGAACTGGCCCGGCTGAGCACATAGGCGGCGGCGGGCACCAGGACCGCCCCGAGAAGCACCGGCAAAACCCAGCTTTCGGCCACGAACAGGGTCACAAAGGCGAAACTCGCCGCCATCATGACGGCGGCCGCGACCTTGGCCCGGCGCGGGATGACCCGGTGCTGGTGCCAGGCGCGGATGGAGAAACCGAACCTGGGGTGGTTCCACAGCCACAGACGGAACCGCTCGGAACTCTTGGAAAAGGCCCAGGTGGCGATGATCAGGAATACGGTGGTCGGCATGCCCGGCACCACCACGCCCACCAACCCGAGGCCCACGTTGAGCCAGGCGAACGCCAACAGGAACCGCCGCGCCCAGCAGTGGCGCATGGTGTCCCGCCTTTCGCCGCCCTTTCCGGTGACCGCCATGCGGACGCCCTTTCTTCCACGTGTGCCGCCTCACCATGTTTGTCGGCAACCGTCCCTGCGCAACCTATCCTTTGGTGTGGTAATCTCTCCCACCGTGCGCGGCAATGCAAGCACCCACCCGGCCGGGTGGCCCATGGCCGAAGCACGTCCGCGAACCGCCGGGAGGACGGAGACATGTTGCCAAGCGGCCCTTTGCCCGACGGGGCTTCCATCGACGGCGAAGGCGTGTGGGTGCAGATCCTGAAAAGGCCCCGGGGAACGCGGGCCGCCCTGTTCGTGGACCGCGACGGCGTCCTCGTCGACGAGGTCCGCTTCCTGCAGAGGGTCGAGGACGCCCGCCTGATCCCCGGGGCGGCGGATGTCGTCGCCGCGGCCAACGCCCGCGGCGTGGCCGTGGTCGTGGTCACCAACCAGGCCGGGATCGCCTACGGACATTACGGCTGGGACGCGTTCATCCGGGTCCAGGAGAAGATTCTCGCCGACCTGACGGCGGACGGCGCTTTCGTCGACGGTGTCTTCGCCTGCCCCCACCACGCCGCGGGCAGGCCGCCCTACGACCACCCCGACCACCCGGCGCGCAAGCCCAATCCGGGCATGCTGTTGCGCGCCGCCGAGATGCTGAGCCTCGATCTCGCCGCCTCCTGGATGGTGGGGGACCGGGCCGACGACCTGAAGGCGGCGCGCAACGCCGGCCTCGCCGGAGGTGTGCACGTCCTCACCGGGCACGGCGCCCGCGCCGGCGAGCGCACGGCGGCGATGGCGTTGTCGGGCGACGGATTCCGGGCGTTGGCCGCGTCGTCCATCGCCGATGCCCCGAGTCTGGTGCCGCTGCTCAGGGCATGATCGGACCGAGGGATTCGGCAACCCGCGCCGCGGGAGCAGGACACGGAAAGGGAATGTCCGAGGGAAAGGCACCGCCGGGTGACCGTGCCCCCGGAGATCACCGGAGGCGCCGCAAACGAAGTATCAGCGGTCGCCGTAGCGGATGTAGTCCGTCCACGTACGCTCCACCCGCCTGAGGGTCCCGCAGACCGTTTCGATATTGTCGACAGTCACCTCTTGCCGGGCGAGGGCGAGGGCATTGTTTTCCTCGAGTTCGCGGACGTTGCGCACGACCCCCATGGCTTTTTCCGTCAGGCGGACGCGCACGGAGCGGCGATCGTGGGTCGAGCGCTCCTGTTCCAGATACCCCATGTCGACCAGCTTCTTGATGTTGTAAGAGACGTTCGAGCCCTGGTAGTAACCGCGCTCCACCAGGTCGCGAATGACGATCTCTTCCTCTCCGATATTGGCGAGTAGCAGGGCCTGAACCGCGTTGATGTCCTTGACGGACATCCGGTTGAGTTCGGCCCTGAGCACATCAAGAAATCGCCGGTGCAGGCGTTCAATGAGACGCGTTAACTCCAAATACTCTTTTTTCACACCGAGTGCCCCCTTGAGTTATAGACGTTATAGGCGTTTTGCCTGAAATCGGCAAGCGACAGCAAAGAGTTACCGCGGCCCGGCGGACAGGGGGAAATCCGCGGCCCGGAATTTCGCTGGCGCGGCGCCCGCCGGCCGTGTCAGATTACGCCACTGGAGGAGCATTGAGGACGGATTTGCGAACGCGCCCGCGGCCGGGCAACCCGCGGGCCATGCGGATGCGGCCCGCGTTGCGCGCCTTGGCCATGGCCGCCGGAGTGGGCTTGGCCGCACTGGCCCAGGCGTGCGCCGACCAGGTGCCGACGGCGGAACAGATCAAAGAGGAAAACCGCACCAGCCGCGTGGCGCAGATCATGCGCATGGCGAACACGACGCGCCAAGGCGGAGACCTGTGGTCGGCCGTGGCGTTCTACCACCGCGCCATCAAACTGGCGCCCGAGTCGGCGCGTCCCCTCGCCGCCCTCGGCGAAACCACCCTTGCCCTGGGCGCCTACGGTCAGGCGGCGGCGGCCTACCGCAAGGCGGTCGACCTCGATCCCGCCGACGGAGAAACCCGCCGCGGCTTCGCCAACGCCCTGCTCGCCCTCGACCGCCCGCGCCCGGCGGCCGAGCAGTACACGGCCGCCATCGCCCTGGACCCAACCGATCACTCGGCCCACAACGGTCTCGGCATCGCGCGCGATCTATTGGGCGAGCACGAGGCCGCCCAGCGCCACTACAAGACGGCGATGAAGTTTGCCCCGAGTACGCTCAAGCTGCGCAACAACCTGGCGCTCTCCCTGGCCCTTGCCGGCGACTTCGAAGAGGCGGCCCGGATCCTGCGCGAAATCGCCGCCGACCCCCTGGCTACGGTGCGCAACCGGCAGAACCTGGCGCTCGTGTACGGTCTCGCCGGGCAACCGGCCAAGGCCGCCGAGATCGCCCGCATGGATCTGGGCGAGGCCGAGGTCAGGAACAACCTGGCCTATTACGAAACCTTGCGCGCACTGGGCGGCCACGCCAAGGCCGCCGCCGTCCTCCGGCCGACACGGCAAGGGCGTCCCGGCGCCCGCCAATACCGGTAATCCGTAATACCGCTGTCAGGGCGATACCCGGGCGCCGCGTCGCCACGGCGCATGCTCCTGGCCGAAACCCCTGGCATATCCCCAGCCAAGGCCCTGCCCCATCGGGGGCGCATAAAAAACGCCGGGGGACGGCGCAGCCGTCCCCCGGCGCCGCCAGGCCGCCGGACCCCAATCCACGACCTAGCACCCCAAAGGTAGAAGCGTTCCTACAATTTACTCAGCCCGTCGATGGCACGGAGTATGGCCGGGCCGAGCAGCACGATAAACAGCGTCGGCATGATGAAAACAATGAGCGGCATGGTGAGGAGGGCGGGTAGTTTCGTCGCCTTCTCCTCGGCTTTGAGCATGCGTTCGTTGCGATACTCGGCCGCCAGAACGCGCAGTGCCTGGGCCAACGGCGTACCGTATTTCTCGGTCTGCATCAGGGTATTCACGACCCCGCGGATGGACGGCAACTGTACCCGTTTGATCAGGTTTTTGAGCGCCTGCTTCCGGTCGGGCAGGAATCCGAGCTCGATCGCGGTCAGGCCGAATTCGTCGGCCACCTCCGGGGAGGAGCGTTCCATCTCGCGGGATACGCGGGTCAGCGCGGCGTCGAGCGCCAGGCCCGCCTCGGCGCAGATGACCAGAAGGTCCAGCGTGTCGGGCAGCCCCTTCTGGATGAGCTTGCGCCGCTTCTGGATGGCGTTTTTCACGAACACCTCGGGCACATAGGCACCGATGACAACGCACACCATCGCCACCAGCAGCCGGAAAATGGGCGGGACATCGATAATGCCGACCCCGTAGATGGCGAACACCGCGGCCGCGCCGAAGGCGAACGGCAGGCAGATTTTCATGAACAGGAAAGCCACCAGCGCGTCCTTGGAACGCCAACCGGCCTCGGCCAGGCGGTCGACGACCTTGGTGGCCTGCTGGGTGCGCATCAGGTTGAAGCGCTGGATGATGCGGCGCATCAGGCCCACGGCGGCCACCGTCCGGCGCTCGGAGCGCCGGGGCGCGATCATCCCGGCCTTCAGTTTTTCCCGGTGCTGGCCCAGCGCCCTGGCCCTGCTGCCCAGGGGATCGCGCGCCGTCAGCGCGTTCCACACCGCATACACCGTGGCGAAGGCGACGCCGCTGGCGACGACGGCAATGAGGTTCTCCGGCGACAGTACGGCGGGGAGATAATCGGAAATGTTCATATCTCGAACTTCACCATTTTTGCCATCACGACGATGCCCATCAACATGGTGAGCAAACCGGCGCCAAGCATCACCCGCCCGCGCGGATCGGTGAACAGCTCGGTCTCGTACCCCGGATTGAGCATGAAGATGATGCCGAACATGATGAACGGCAGGGACCCTAAGATGTAGGCACTGGCCCGCGCTTCCGAGCTCATGGCCTTGATCTTGAGGCTCATCTGCCGGCGCCGGCGCAGGATTTCGGACAGATTGCCCAGGGTTTCGCCCAGGTTGCCGCCGGTTTCGCGCTGCACCGACAGGCTGATGATGAAGAACTTGAACTCCTGGGTGTCCAAACGCGCCGAAACGTCCCACAGGGCCTCTTCCAGGGGCATGCCGAACTTGATGTTGTCGGCGGCGAGGCGGAACTCGTGGCCCACGGGGTCGGCCATCTCGGCGCCCACGGCGTTGATCGATTCGGCCACGGGCAGACCCGACTTGAGGCCGCGCACGATGAGGTCGATGGCATCGGGAAAGATGGCGATAAACTTTTTCATGCGGTTGCCGGCCAGCCGGCCGATCACGAAATGGGGCAGGCCGATTCCGATGGTGATGGCGATCAGCGCGGCGAGAAACAGCGGCAGGGCGGCAACCACGAACGCGACGACGCCAACGGCCAGCGTCACGAACACATTGATGAACACATAGGTTCCGAGGGGGATGTTGCGGCCGGTCCGTGCCAGGCGGTCTTTCAACAGCGATTGACGGGGCAGGAAACGTTTGGCGATGCGGTCCAGCGCCGGTATAAGGCTGACCTTCTCCTCCCGCCGGACGCTGTTGACCGCCCCCGTTCCGCCCCTCGCCCCGTCGGTGAAACGCCGGTTGATGGAATCGACGCGCCGTCGGATATGGCGCCGGGGCCCCAGCACACTTCCCCTGAGGGCCAGCCCGAGGCAGCCGAGCGTAGCCAACACACCGAAGAAGACGACCAGAATTTCGCTACTCATGGTTCAGACTCTCTCGCTCAACCCACGGCTTCAATCAGCGCGCGATCGAGACCGAAGTACTGGGCGCGCGGCAGGAAATGGGGCCTCAGGCCCGTCGATTTGAAGGTGCCGTGCAGGGTCCCGTCGGCGTCCTCGCCTTCGAATTCGAAGGTGAACAAGTCCTGGGTCGTGACCACTTCGCCTTCCATGCCCACCACCTCGGTGATCTGGGTGATGCGGCGGATGCCGTCGCGCATGCGCGAAATCTGGATGATCAGGTTGACGGCGGCGGCGATCTGGGAGCGCACCGCCTCGTTGGGCAGTTTCACGCCGGCCATGGCGACCATGTTTTCCAGCCGGGTCAGGGCCTCGCGCGGCCGGTTAGCATGGATGGTGCACATGGAACCATCGTGGCCCGTGTTCATGGCCTGCAGCATGTCCAGGGCCTCGCCGCCGCGGATCTCGCCCAGGATGATGCGGTCGGGGCGCATGCGCAGGGTGTTCTTGACCAGGTCCCGCTGGGTGATCTCGCCGGACCCTTCCAGGTTGGCGGGGCGCGTTTCCAGGCGGACCACGTGGGGCTGCTGGAGCTGCAGTTCGGCGGCGTCCTCGATGGTGACGATCCTCTCGCCGTTGTCGATCATGCGCGACAAGGCGTTGAGCAGCGTCGTCTTGCCCGAGCCCGTACCGCCGGAAATCAGGATGTTGAGGCGCACCCGCGCGGCGATCTTCAGCACCATGGCCATCTGCGGCGACAGGTTTCTTTGGCGCTCCATGATGTCCATGGTGATCTTCTGCTTGGCGAATTTCCGGATCGAGATGGTGGGGCCGTCCAGGGCCAGCGGCGGAATGATGATGTTGACGCGCGACCCGTCTTCAAGCCGGGCGTCCACCAGTGGCGTCGACTCGTCCACCCGCCGGCCGATCCGCGTCACGATGCGGCCGGCGATGTTCATGACATGGGCGTTGTCGCGGAAGGTGACGTCGGACAGTTGCAGCCTGCCGGAGCGCTCCACGTAGACCTGCTTGGGGCCGTTGACCATGATGTCGGTGATCTCTTCATCGGCCAGAAGCGGCTCGAGCGGGCCCAGGCCGAGCATGTCGTTCAGCAGCATGGTGACCAGGTCCCGCTGCTCGAGCAGGTTGAGGTGAATCTTCTCCTCGCCCAGGATCTCGGAGATGACATCACCGAGCCGGCCGACCAGCTCGCTGCGCGGCAACTCGGAGGCCTTGGCGACGTCGATGCGGTCCATGAGCATCGGCTGGATGCGTTCCTTGGCCGCCTCGATGCTGTCGCGGCTGGCGGCAATGGTGTTGTGGTCGATGTCCGGCACCGAATCGGGCGCCACCTCGTGGTGGGAAAACTCGCGTTTCGCCTCAATCAGGAATTCATTGAGCAGCGCGGTGACCACGTCCCGATGTTCGTGCTCCTGCAGGAGCAATTCATCGTGGTTGATCTCGTCCACGATCTCGGCGATCATTTCGGCCAGATCGGCGCGCGGCATCCCCAACAACTTTTCCAGATCGATCTTTTTGGTGATCAGCGCCTGCGCCCGATCCAAGACCGCCTCCATGACGTCGTCACGGGCTGTTTCTGCCACCGGCGCCGGAGCGTCCGCCGACGGCACACCTGGCGGCGTCCCGTTCTTCGGGCGCGGGACATCGGGCGGCGCCTGCGGCGAGGACGCCGCCTTGGACCCCGCCTCCGGCTGCGCCTCGGCCGGGGCCGGAGGCGACGCCGGCGGTTTTCCGGCGGCGCGGCGGGCCTTGCGCTCGGCGCTCAGAGAGACGATACCCGTGCTCTCACGGCGACCAAACATCAGGCACCCCGTTTCAGAAAGCGCTGCCAGAAGGGAGCCTTCGTGGGTTCATCCTCGACGGCGGCAAGTTCGCTGCTGAGCTTGCGCAGCGCCGTCACCAGCCGGCTGCGCTTGGCGACCTCCACCAGCGGCTTGCCGGCGCCCGCGCTGATCGCCGCCACCCCGGCTTCCTGCGGAATGAGGTGGTCGATTTTCAGCCCGGCGCCGCGCTCGAAATCCTCCTTCGACAGCTCGCCCTTCTTGGCCGCGCCGAATCGATTGACGACAACCTTGACGGCGGCCGCCGGCGCCACCCTCTTGGTGAAGGCGACCAGTCTAAGGGTATCGCGCATCCCGGCGAGCGAGGCGTCGGACACCACCGCCACGGCCGAGGCCGCCGACAGAATATAGGCGTTGGCCGTGACCACGGCGCGCGGGAAGTCCACGATGACGCAATCGAAGTCGCAGCGCAGCTTATCGAGCAGCAGTTCGACCGCCGCCGGATCGAAACTGAAAGTGTTCTCCAGGGCTTCCTCGGCGCCCAGGATGAACAGGTTGTCGCTCTCGCGCACCATGGCGCGCTCGATAAACAGGCCGTCGATGCGGTTGGGGTTTTCCAGGGCTTCGCGGAAGCCGCGCCCCGCTTCCAGGTCGAGCGACAGCGCCACCGTGCCGAAATAGAGATCCAGATCGACGATGGCGACCCGCAGTTTCTGCTCGTGGGCCATCAACCAGCCGGTGTTGACGGCAATCGTGCTGGCGCCGACGCCGCCGCGGGCGCCGATCACGGCGATCAGCCGGCCGGCCTTGGCCTCCTCGGGCTCCGCCGCGGCGGGCTCCTCGGCCGCCTTGACGACGAGCGCGTTCAAGGCTTCCACCGTCACCGGCTTGACCAGGTAGTCCTGGACGCCCAGGGCGACAAGGTTGCGGAACAGGTTGACGTCGTTGATATTCCCCAGCGCGATGACGCGCGTGCCCGCGTCGCAGACCTCGGCCAGGGAGCCGATGTCGCCAAGGGAATCGTTGGAATCGGAGAGATCGATCACCAGCACCTGGGGCGTGGAAACGCCGGCAAGGGCGTCAATGGCCTCGCGCACGCCACCCTCCAGGATTTCGCCGTCGGACCAGCCCTGGTCCTCGGCGACACGGCCAAGGGTGGCGCGCGTCTCGTCGTCAAGGACAAAGGCCATGAACGGGCGGCGTTTGCCCATTGGGGCCGATGATTTAAGTGCCTGCTGTGCCATGATTAATCCGCCGGTGTCGATGATCCTGAATCTCCGCCACCCGTGGTTTCGATTTGGGCGGTGCTCGAGTCCTCGCCGTTGAGGGGTGTGGTTTCGCCCTTGCGGTAGCGCTCGATGGAGCGGGCGACGAACTCGCCGTCCATGAGGCCGGGATGGCGTCCGGCCACCATGTCTCCGGGATCGGCCACCATGAGGCCCAAGTTGACGGCGGTGGCGCAGCCAAAGTTGCTGGAGGGTATGTTGTTGTAGGTAATCCCGGGCCGCCCGGTCCAATCGGGACACCCGGGCAGGGTGACCACGTAGCGCCGCACGATCACTTTCACGGCCTGGCCGACGGGCACGTCGACCCCGAATTCGATGCGCAGCGGCAGGACGCGCAGCCGGCGCAGCTCCAGGAACGCCATCACCGTCTGGCGGCGGCGTTCGGCAAGCCGCTCCGCCGCCTGCTGCGGCTCGTCCCTGCGGCCCCGTCCCGCCACCACGTAGAACCTGTCCCCGTAGCCGCCTTCGAGGCGGGCCAGGAAGGTGTCGAGGCGCTGGCGCTGTGTGTTGGTCAGCCGCGCCTCGCCGGCGGCAAAGGCGACGTCGTGGCTGTACTGGACCAGGTCGGCCCTGGGCTTGCGCGCCTCGCGCACGTCGGAAAAGTCCTCCAGGGGCAACTGGTCGGGGTTTACGGCATAGTACACGCCGGTGCCCAATACGACCCCGGTGGCGGTCTCGGCGCAGCCCGAAACCATCAACGCCCCGCCCACCATGGACATGATGAGGAACTGTCGGATCATCCGGGGTCCGCAAATCATGGCACTCTCCCGTTAATTCAGTTGAAACCCGACGGGCCCGATCAGCGCCTTGCCGCTGCGGTCCACGGTCCGGGGCTTGCCGGCAATGGGATTACGCCTTTGGGTGCCCCCGGTGATGAGACGCTCCATGTCATGGGGCGGCACGAAGCCGTCGGTCGGCGCCGCCAGCCGCATTCGGGACGCCGGACGGACGATGTAGGGGGTGACGATGATCACCAGCTCGCTCTCGTCCCGCTGGAAGCGGTCGGAGCGGAACAGGGCCCCGAGCACCGGAATATCGCCGAGGCCGGGGAACTTGCGGATATCGTGGGTGACGTTGTTCTGCAGCAGGCCGGCGATGGCGAAGCTCTGTCCGCTGCCCAATTCCACCGTGGTCTCGACGCGCCGGGTGGTCAACGAAGGCACGACGAAGCCGCCGAGCGTGACGGAGTTGGTGCTCGACAACTGGCTGACCTCGGGGCGCACGTGCAGGTTCACCCGGTTCTCCCCGATCATGGTCGGCGTGAAGGCCAGGGAGACGCCGAACTTCTTGAACTCGATGGTCACCCGGCCGTTGGAGTCGGGGACCAGGATGGGGAACTCGCCACCGGCCAGGAAGCTGGCGGTCTCGCCGGTGAGGGCGGTGAGATTGGGCTCGGCCAGGATGCTCACCAGCCCTTCGTCCTCGAGGGCGTCGATGACGGCGTTGAAGTCCCAACCCTCGGCGTGGAACTGGGCGCTGGCGCCCTGTGTCAGGGCGCCCAGGGTGTTTACGACGCCGACGGCGCCGGCGAAGGGATTGGTCGTCGCCAAGGCGACGGACATTCCGCTGCCGAGGATTTGCCAGTTGAAGCCCAACTGCTTGTCCACGCCGCGGCTGATCTCGGCGATGCGGACGCGCAGGTTGACCTGGTTGGGTGCGTCGACGCCCAGCCGGTTGATGACCGCGTCCTCGCCGCCGGCGATGCGCACGGCCAGGCGGCGCACGTCTTCGGCAATCGAGGCCGACTTGACGACGCCCTCGAGAAGCAGGGTGTCGTCGATGCTGGTGACCTTCACGTCGCCCCGCGGGTCCAACGCGCGGATGGCGTCGCGCAGGCGGCTCAGGTTGAGGGTTACCCTAATGGCGACGTTGGCCAGGACGTTCTCGTCCTCGTCCACCGCGTAGAGGGTGGTCTCGCCGGGCTTCTTGCCCATCAGATAGACCAAGCTGGGGGACTTGACCTGGATGTCGGCGATCTCGGGATCGGCGATGAAGACCGTGCCGGCCGGGCGGTCCAGGCGCACCAGGCGTCCCTTGTTGACCTCCAATTGCAAGGCGGTACCGGTGCTGGCGACGAATTCGACGGCACCCGCCGGACCAAGCGGCGCCGCCATGCCCGCCGTCAGGCCCAGGCCAAGGACACAGGCCAGCGCCAGCCGGGCCAGGCGGACGCGGAGCCACGCAAGAAGTGCGTTCATGGTCATTCCCCTTAGAATTTGACCGTATCGGCCTTTTCGCCGCGCAGTACGTGGATGGTTTTCTCTCGGCTCTTCCCGCCTTTTCTCGCAATCCCGTCCGGTTCGCCGAGCATGTAATAGACGTCGTAGTCGGTGGTGTAGCTGCGCGTATTCGTCGTCTCCCCGGGATCGGCGCCGATGTCCCGGGCCAGCCGGGCGAAGCGGTCCTGCTCACGCGCCAGGCTGTGGAGGCTGAGCGATATCGACCCCATCTCGAGCGCGATGGCGACCATTTCGGCCTGCTTGGTGGTGACCTCCAGGGTCGCGGTCTTGGCGACGTTGACTTCGCCCTTCTCGTTTTCGATGTTCTGGTCGACGGCCAGGACTCTCACGTCGGTGAGCAGGGTCTCGCTGAAATAGCGGGTTTCGTTGTTGCCGCCTGCCTCGTCCTTGACGTTCACGCGGATGGTGAGGATGAGGTCCACCCAGTCGCCCGGGAAGACGAATCCGGCAATGCCCGAAGTGGCGTTCACGGGAACGGACACGCCGCGCATCCCGGGGTTGAGCACGGCGGCCAGGAAACCGCGGTCGCCGGGATGGACCACCCGCGAATCCGTGATCGGCTGACCGGCGGAGATAAGGAGGCGGACCACGGCGCCCTCCAGCTCATTCATGTCCCGCTTGCCCTGGATCCAATACATTTCGACCAGGCCGTCCTTGGGCCACGCCTGCCATTTCATGTCGGCGGGCTTGACGAACCTCCCGGCCGGCAGGTCTTCCTTGGCGACGAGAACCAGGGTCGGCGGAGCCACGGGCGCCCCCTCGGGAATCGAGGCCATGAACGCGGCGCGTTCGGCGGCGATCCAGCCGCGGGCATAGAAGGCCGTGAACCCGGCTACCACCAGAGCAACCAAAAGCAAAAGTATGCTGCGTAGGGTCATGATCGTGTACTCCTCCTCGCCGGGCTCAGCGGATCAGCAACAGGCCGCCGACGAAAAAACCGCCGGCCGCGATGGCGACGCCGTAAGGCAGGGCCTCTTTGAGCACCATGTTCTTTGTGCCCTGCCGGCCTGTGCCCGCGAGCCCAACGGCGAAGCCGAAGCGCGTCGATGAAATCATAAGCAGCGCCAACAGGCCGCCGGCGAGGGTGGTTATCACCAGGAATTCGGCCATCGCGGCGGGGCCGGCCCACATTGCGGTAACCGTTATCAGCTTGACGTCGCCGCCGCCCACGGCCCGGAACGCATAGAGCGCCAACAGGACGGCCAGGACGATCGCGGCCGCGACCAGGCCGCCCGCCCAATCGACGGGCTGCGCGCTGGCTGCAACGTGAACGGGATAAAGGGCGGCGATGAACAGACTCAACCGGTTGGGAATCCGGTACTCTCGCACGTCAAAGTATGCCGCCAGGGCCAAAAGGCCCAGGAACACCGTGATGATAACGTTATCGACCGACAAGAATTGTAGCATTGGGGCCTCGCGGTATTGGGTTTGGGGCTACCGTGTCGTCTTGGTGCGTATTTGCTCCCGTTAACAGGTTCCGTTCCCTCCCCCTTCGGGCTGGGAGACGGTCTTTTGACCGCATCGCGGAGAAAATCAGCCCGAAGGTCGGACATTACCGTCCATGGGAGGAACGCAGACGCGACGTGCGCGGACCGGCTTAACTACCACCGACCGCGGTTTTCAGCGCGGTGGAGACCGCCGAGAACATCGTGTTCAGCGACCCACCCATGGCGGTCAGCGCGCCGATCGCGGCAACGGACACCAGGGCGGCGATCAAGCCATACTCGATGGCCGTGGCACCCGATTCGTCCTTGCGGACCTTGTTCAGAATATTGATCCTCATAACTACTTCCTTTTCCGATAGCCATCGATGCGCACCGTCACACAGATGCCATCGATCGCGCGTGGACGAAACATTGGGGTCCCGGGGCCGCAGCTTCTTGCCTTTGATGGGCAGCGGACGGGTATTTCTGGCTCGCCGCCTTTGCTTTTGCGCTATTTACCCGGGCCGCCGCCGAGGGCGCCCCGGCGCCGGGCGCGTTTTGCACCCGACCCGGCGGTCCGCCATTACACCGGCTGGCGGACCCGGCTCCGGGCCATTGCCGCGGCGCTTTGGGATGGACGTTTCTTGGTCCTTGTAAAGCCGAACCTCAACATCGAGACGGCGACCCAGACCACGGCCCACATCGCCAGCAACCAAACGGCCCCGACCCAGGTGTTCATGCTGTCCGTAACCGCCGCCCAGATCACGGCCATCCAGCCCTCGGCGGTGTCCTGGCTCAACTCGCTGCGGGCCACGTGGCCGCCACCGGGATTGCCGCCTTCGCCGGCGCCGCCTCCGGGATTGCCCGTGTTCGCGCTGCCGCCACCCGTGCCGCCACCGCGCGGACCGTCGCCGCCGGGGTTGCCGGGGTTGCCCCCACCGAGGTCGGCGCCACCGCGGCCCTTGATGATCACATCGGTGCCCGAGGCGCGGCTCACGCGCGCCGTCTGACCCGCGACCAGCGTGATGCCCCTGCCCCCACGGGTGGGCTGGACCCTGACCACGCCTTCGCTCAATTCAACGGAAGCCTCTTCGGCCAGCGCCTTGACCGTGAACACCGTACCCTTCACCACCACCGCCAGATAGGGCGTTTCCACCTCGAAGGTGGCCATGCCGGCGGCGCGCTCCTTGATCCTGTAAAGCAGGGTGCCCAGGCTCTGGAACACCCGGTACACGCCGTTCGGCCGTTCGCTTCCGGGAAGCTTGAGGCCGCTCTCCGGCGACACGGTCAGGGTCGTGCCTTGATGGGTGAGCAGGGCCCGGCTGTCGCTGCCGGTGCGGACTTCAGCCGCCGCACCGAGGACCGCGCCCACTTGCAGCGCCCGCCACCCGGTCGGAGCCTTGCCGCCCATGCGGTACAGTACGTTCCCCGATGCCTGGCTAACGTCCCAGGTCAGGCCGTCTTCTCCCGCGTACGCCGGAGACACTCCGGTGATTGGAGAAATCAAGCCGGCAATCAGAAGAAACACACCGGCACTCCGGGCCGTTGCCGTACCGATCCTTAACCAACCCCTGATGCAAACATTGGATTCGGTTGCGTTCGAGATGGGCTCAACAGGGTTTCGATGTTCCATAACAGCCTCCGCTGCCTAAGGTGTGGTGCCTGTTTCCCACCCCGATCTTCCCGTCGGCACCTTCAACCACCATGACGAAAGATTAGGCGGAATTTAAAATGAATTCATATAGAAGTCAACTAAAAAAACCATTTTATAAGTAAGGGTTGAATACATTTTATGTAATTTTAAAATAATATTGCATAAAATTTTATCTAATTTGTGTACATCGTCGGCGCGCGACTGTTTTCCGTACACCCGATTTTGGACTTTGGACGCGCCGCTGGATGTCCGGTAATGGCCCAGGCTGTGTGAAAACCCGTGTCGGAAGACCGTCGGCGCACCGATAGACCCGGCAAAAGCGGACCCGTGACTCAATTATTGCCTGCGACGGCAGGTACGCGAATCAATGTTGCGCGCTCGGGCCTCGAAAATAGTTTTCACACCGCCTGGGCTATACGCGAACATCGGACGCGCCGGTGAAAACCCGAATACGCCGACCTTTGTAGGTACCCGCCCTACCTCCGAAGGTCGCTTTCCAGCATCAACGCCACATCCCTGTCGGCGAGGCGCCGGCGGTACACCTGGAGATTCTCGAGGACCCGCTGGATGTAATTGCGGGTCTCGTCGAAGGGAATCATCTCGATCCAGTCGATGACATCGACCGACCCGTCGCGGGGATCGCCGTTGTTGCGCATCCATTTGTCGGTCCGCGACGGGCCCGCGTTGTAGGCGGCCAGGGCGAGCACATAGGACCCGTCGTACTTTTGCACCAGGCCGGCGATGTACGCCTGGCCGAGCCTCAGGTTGTACCGGGAATCCGAGGTCAGGCGGCTGCGCGAATAGCGCACCTTGAGTCGCCGCGCCACCGTGTACGCGGTGTGGGGCAGCAACTGCATGAGCCCGCGGGCGCCGGCGCCGCTGGTGGCCCTGGGGTCGAAGGCGCTCTCCTGGCGGACCATGGCCAGCACCAGGGGCGCCTCGATGGCGGATTTTCCGGAACCGCCGGCAAGCGCCGGGGTCTTCAACAGGGGATACGCGGCCTGGACCAGGGTGCGGCCGGCGCGGCCGGCCTTCTTGGCCACGGCGATGGCCAGGTCGGGCCGGCCGTGGGCCCGCGCCAGCACCGCCGTCATCGCCCGCCAGCCGGGCGCGTCCTTGGCGTTGCCCAGGCCCAGCACAAAGGGCCTGAGCTCGTCCCTCCTGTCCAGCTGGCTCAGAATCCGCACCACCCGCGCCAGCTCGTGCCCCTCGAAGGCGTCCACCTCGGACGCATCGGGCTCGGGCTCGGGCGGCAGTTCAAGGCCGCGTCCGGGGCGCAGGCGCGCCGCCGCCAGTTGGCCGTAATACGCGGTCGGGTGGCGGGCGGCGGTGCGGTACCAGGAATCCGCCAGTTCGGGCTCGCCCATGGCGTGGGCGGCGCGGCCCGCCCAATAGGCCCCGCGGGCGCGGCTCACGGGGTATCTCACGGCCTCGAACATGGCCGCGAAGTGGTCCAGGGCGGCCTTGCCTTCCTCGAGAAAGCGCAAGGCGATCCAGCCGGCCAGCCACTCGGCCTCGGCGAAATCCGCGCCATGGCCGAGGCCGTGTTCCCGGGCGATCACGTAGGCGTCCGAAATCAAGCCTTTTTGCAGGGCGCGGCGGACCAGGATGGCGCGCTCGGTCCACCATTTCTCCGGATGCACCACGTCGCGGGGCAGGCCGACGAGCAGCTCGCGGGCGGAATCGTCGCGGCCCTTGCGCCGGCGCCACCGCAGGCGCTCGTAAACCAGGCCCGGATGATCCTTCAGGTCGTCGGGGACCCGGGCGATGGCCCGATCCACGTTGCCCAGCCTCTTTCTCAGCAGAAGCCGGGCCTCGGCCAGGGCCCGCTGGCGGGGGTTGACCTTGTGCAGCATGCGGCGCACCGGCCAATAGCGGCCCTCCCACAACAGCCGGTCCAGCCGCCGCACGTGGTCCTCCCTGGTCAGCAGGGCGCGGTACCGCTTGTAGAAGCCCCGTTCCTGGCGATTGCCGAAATTTCCGTCGATCCATGACTTGCGCAGGACGGCCCGGGCCTTTTCCTTTTCGCCGGCGGCAAGGAGGGCGGCGCCGTAGCGCACCTGGCCGTCGACGCTTACCGGTTCGTCGGTGCGGAACCATGAAAGGACGTCGTCGGTGGGGGTCTTGGCGTCCATGGCCTCCTCGGCCCGGCGCCGCAGGGTCTTTTGGAAGGGCCAGTCCGGATTGTCGCCAATGAAGTCCGCGATGTCCCGGAACGAGGCGTCGATGTTCGGGCGGGTAAAGTCCAGCCAGCGGATGATCTTGACCACCAGGGGATCGCTGATCCGGGCGGTGAGACGCCGGGCGCGCTTCCAGTCGTCCCCGTCGATGGCCTTGAAGACGGCCTTCGCCGCCCGCGTCTCGGCGGGCGTCAGCACGTCCGTGTGCGCCTGTGCCGGACCGGAGAGGATCACCACCAGGCCGACGAGGACGGCGGCCTGCATGCGTTTCAACAAACGTCCTGTCTCCCGCCCAGTGTCCTGTACCAGAGATTCATGCACGATACGATCGTTTTTCCCGTTTCCTCGGCAGGAGGGGACGCGCCGGCGATGCGGGGCCATCGTCAAGCGTTCCCGACGCCCCGAGGGGGCGGGAAAAGCGACCCGGAGGGCGGCCTTGCGAGGCTCCCGGGGGGACAAGGGGGGTGTCTCCCCGGCTACGGTATGCGGGGGACGCCCCCGCGGCCCCCGGCGTCGTATGGGCGCAATTTAGCCGATAAAGGCCACTAGCTTGCCGGGGCGCGTTTTTTGAGAGTATGGTCGCCGCTCACGCAGACCCAAACCAAGGGAGGAAGGCATGTTCAAGGGGTCCTTTGTCGCCCTGATCACGCCGTTCAAGGACACCATGGTGGATGAGCCCTCCTTCCGGTCTCTCGTCGAATGGCAAATCGAACAGGGCACCGAGGGGTTGGTTCCGTGCGGAACCACAGGCGAATCGCCGACGCTCAGCCACGCCGAGCACATGCGTGTCACCGAGTTGTGCATCGAGGTGGCGCGCGGCAAGGTGCCGGTCATCGCCGGCACCGGCTCCAATTCCACCGAAGAGGCGATCCAGCTCACGTGCCACGCCAAGGACGCCGGCGCCGACGCGGCCCTGGTGGTGACACCGTATTACAACAAGCCGACCCAGGAAGGACTCTATCTGCACTACAAGGCCGTCCACGACGCGGCCGGCCTGCCGATCCTCATCTACAACATTCCCGGGCGCAGCATCGTCGACATGTCGGTGGAAACCATGGCGCAGCTGGCCAGGCTGCCCAACGTGATCGGCGTCAAGGACGCGACCAGCGACCTCGCCCGGCCCATAGAGACCCGCATGGCCATCGGGCCTGAGTTCTGTCAGATGAGCGGCGAGGACGCGACCGTGGTTCCGTTCCTGGCCGGCGGCGGCCATGGCTGCATCTCGGTGACCGCCAACATCGCGCCCAGGATGTGCGCCGACCTGCACAAGGCCTGGCGGGAGAGGGACCTGGATACGGTCATGGAGTTGCAGGACACCCTGATGCCCGTGCATCTGGCCATGTTCTGCGAAGCCAGCCCGGCCCCGGTGAAATACGCCGCCGCCCTGCTCCGCAAGTGCTTGCCCGAGCTCAGGCTGCCGCTGTGCGAAATCTCGGACGCCAGCAAGGCGCAGGTCAAGGCCGCCCTGACCGGGGCCGGCCTGCTGTAACCCTGTATAGGGCATTGGGCCGATGGCGCGCAGGAAAGGCCGCGGCACCGTGGTGGCGCAGAACCGCAAGGCGCGCCACGACTACGCCATCGAGGAAACCTTCGAAGCGGGAATCGTGCTCACCGGCACCGAGGTGAAGTCCCTGCGCCAGGGCCGCGCCGCCATCACCGAGGCCTATGCCGGCGAGCGGGGCGGCGAGCTGTTCCTGCTCAACGCCCACATCCCCGAGTACACGGCGGCCAACCGCTTCAACCACGAGCCCCGGCGGCCGCGCAAGCTTCTGTTGCACCGGCGCGAGATCGCCAAATTGATCGCGGCGGTCCAGCGCAAGGGCATGACCGTGGTCGCGCTTTCCGTCTACTTCACCGCCACCGGCCTGGCCAAGGTGGAACTGGCGCTGGCGCGCGGCAAGCGCACCTATGACAAGCGCGTCGCCGTCAAGGAGCGTGATTGGAAGCGCCAGAAGGCGAGGCTGTTGCGCGACAGAGGCTGACGGCGGCGGGCGAGGGCAGGGGGAGTCTGGCGCGGCGGCGGGGCCTAGCTTTTCCGCGGCTCCACATCGAGGATTTCGGTGACCGGAAGGACCCCGATATCGTGGAATTTTTCGTACCTGGGATTCTCCAGGTCGACCAGGTTGGTGATGCGCGAGTAGGTGGTGGGAACGATGATCTCGGCTCCGTCCTCGCCGGTTCTGCGCACCCCGAAATGGACCCCGGCGCGTTCCTGCGACGACAGTTTGCCGAGCATGCTCTTGGTCACCCAGACGGCGCCGGATCGGGCGAAATCGCTGAGCCGGCCAGCCGTGTTGATGGTGTCGCCGAGGACGGTGAACTCGATGTGGGTGGGGGTCTGGTAGGTGCCGAACCACTCCTGCCCTTCGTCGAGACCGATGTTGAACCGAAGCTCATTGGTCCAGTTCTTGCGGTTGCGCCACGTGCGGCTGATTTCGCGCATGGTGTCCTTCATTTCCTGGGCGCAGCGGATGGCGTTCATGACGTAGCTGCAGTCGGGCTGGGGGAAGAAGTAATAGACCATGCCGTCGCCCACGTGCTTGCCGTGGGTGGCGTAATATTTGCGCAACAGGGGCTCCATGGCGCCCCAGACGTCGTTGATCAGCTCGAAGTATTCCTCCGCCGGCAGCTCGGCGCAGATCTTCATCGAATCCTGGAGGTCGGCGACGACCACCGCCAGCGGCGTCAAATAGGGACGCCGCTTCTTGACGAAATCCCGGATGACGATGTCGCGCCGGGCCAGGAGCTGGAGCAGGGTTTCGCTGCTGTCGCCGGCCGGCGCGTAGGCGAAGAAGATGCCTTCGCGGAAAAAGCTGGCATAGAGGGTGTGCCACTGGTCCGGACTCCCGCGCTTGGCCAGGTTGACCTCGGTGTGCAGGATCTGCTTGCGGCCGGCGGGCTCCACCGCGTCGTACAGGCGGACCAGGTTTTCCGCGTTTCCTTCCCCGGCCGCGAGATCGAGACCGAGCAGGGCCGCCTTGGAGACCCGGTTCTTGGCGATGGACAGATGGAAACGCAGGATGTCGTCGCGGCCCTCGGCCTGCGTCACCATGGCGCTTCGCAGGAACAGGGTAAACAGGTTGCGTTCCGTGATATCGCTGGAAAGCTCGTCGTCGGCGCCGAGGATCTGCGCCTGGGCCTGGTCGTTGGCCCACACCACCTCGAACCGGCTGTTCACCAGGTAAGACGGGTAATCGATCTGGTCGAGGGTCAGCCGTACCCGTTCGCCGCCTTCCTTGGACGCGGGTTTTTTCGGGTGGATGAACTCCACGTCGCTGGCATCCAACTTGGACGTCATGGGCGATCCGGACCGGTTCCGCGGTGAATGATGGTCTTCTCCCCCCACATGGGAAGTCAATATATATCATCGGTCCATGGGCCGGTGTCAAGGATTCCATAAAATCGGCCCTCGCGTGCAAGTAGACGAGGGCAGGAATCCAAATAGACCGGGTTCAAATATCAAATATACCGTTACTGGAATCTAGACCGCCGGAAAAAGGCAACTTAACCATCTTTGTTGCGAAAGAGTCGGAACCGATGCGACCTTGGCCATGGTTAACCGGGGGCTGGAAAGTTGTCCGCCGGGCGGGCGGCGCCGGAAAGGGCGGCGCGGACGCGCCGAACTACCGGCGCTTGTACTGTTCGGAACCGAAAAGGATGGAACGCGCTTTCTCGTCCATCTCGCCCGGCGGCCGGCGGCGGTCGGCCAGCACCTGGAGGCCCTTGTGCACCGCCGGGCGGTCGCCGATGGCCTCGAACCACCGTTTCACGTTGGCGAAATCCTCGAGCTTCTGCCCCTGGCGTTCGTAGGACCGGATCCAGGGAAAACAGGCGATGTCGGCGATGGAGTAGTCGCCGGCCAGGTATTCGCTGTCGCCCAGGCGGCGGTCCATCACGCCGTAGAGGCGCCCGGTTTCGTTGGTGTAGCGGTCGATGGCATAGGGCAGGGGTTCCGGAGCGTACTGGCGGAAGTGATGGGCCTGGCCCAGCATGGGGCCGATGCCGCCCATCTGGAACATCAGCCACTGGATGACCCGGTAGCGCCCGGCGACGGCGGACGGCATGAAGCGGCCGGTCTTTTCCGCCAGGTACATGAGGATGGCGCCCGATTCGAACAGGGCGTAGGGGCCGCCGTCCGGCCCGTCGTGGTCGACGATGGCAGGCATCTTGTTGTTGGGGCTGATTTTCAGGAACTCGGGCTCGAACTGGTCGCCCTTGGAAATATCGACCGGGATGACCGTATAGGGCAGGCCGGTTTCCTCGAGCATGATGGAAACCTTGAATCCGTTGGGCGTGGGCCAGGTATGGAGATCGATCATTTTATGTGTTCCCCCGGTCCGTGGCGGCGTGAATCCCCTTCCCCGGGGGCCGCGGGGGCGTCCCCCGCATAACGTTGCCGGGGGGACACCCCCCGTGACCCCCCGGGGGCCGCGGGGGCGTCCCCCGCATAACGTTGCCGGGGGGACGACACCCCCCGTGTCCCCCCGGGACCCGGTTTAGGGGATGTCCGCCGCCCCCATGTTAGCACCGATTTGAAACGGGGCCCGGTTGGGGGTGAAACCGGCCACCGGCACCCTTATACCAAGGAGCGTCGATCATCGGCGCGGAGGATAATCCACGGCAAAGCCGCCGCTTCACCAGGTGTTTGGCGGCGAAGTGAAGGATTCGCGGGGGATGGAGTTCACCGACGTCGATACCCTGGACATGGTCGGCATCTTTCCCAACTACCGGAAGGCGCTGGACGCCTGGCGCGCGGTCAGCCAGGCCCACGTCGACGAGGCCCACGGCAAGTACGTCATCGTGCATCTGCACCGGATGCTCTAACCGGAAAAGGACGAGCATGGGTGACGCCCACCGGCCCGCCCACCGCGCTCTTGAACCGGTTCCAGAAGAACCGCTTATAAGCCCAAGACAATAAATCAGGATTCCTTGTCCCCGCGGTACTCGCTGGCTTCGAGAAAGCGGTCCTGCAGTTCGCCGTATTCGCGGGCCACGGGGAACCGGGGAAACTCGCGCGCCACGTTGTCCGGGGGGCGGAACAAGATCCCCACATCGGCCTCTTTCAACATGCCGGTGTCGTTATAGGAATCGCCGGCGGCGAAGACCTTGAAATTCAGGCCGCGGAACGCCGCCACGGCCTGCACCTTGTGGTCCCGCATGCGCAGGCGGTAATCGACCACCCGGCCGCCGCCATCCACCTGGAGGCGGTGGCAAAACAGGGTCGGCCAGCCGAGCCGGCGCATGATCGGGTGGGCGAACTCGTAGAACGTGTCCGAAAGAATCACCACCTGGAATCGCCGGCGCAGCCAGTCGATGAATTCCTGCGCCCCCTCCAGCGGCCCCACGGCGTCCGCGGCCGCCTGGACATCGGGCAGCCCC
>JACZWD010000176.1 GCA_022572335.1 Pseudomonadota bacterium | reverse complement strand
CGTCGGCGGCACCAAGACGGTGAAGCTGGACCGGATCAGGGACCTGAACCCCACCCACGTCATCGTCAACATCGACGAAACCCCCAAGGACGTGGCCGACGAGATCGCCGCCACCGGGTGCGCGGTCGTCGTCACCCATCCCATGGAGCCCCGCGACAACATCGCGCTCTACCGGCTGATGGGCGGGCTGTTCGGGCGTGCGCGCCGGGCCGAGGCCTTGTGCGCCCGCTTCGAAGACGCCCTCGCAACCCTGCTCCGCTCGGCGGAAGGGTTGCGAGAGCGCAACGTCCTCTACCTCATCTGGAAGAAGCCGTGGATGACCGTGTCCCGGGACACCTATATCGCCAGGACCCTGTCCCTGGTCGGCTGGCGGACCGTGGGCCACGACAGGCGCGTCCGCTACCCCGCGCTCGACATCACGGCCGGACTGCTGAGGCGGACCGACGTGGTGCTGTTCGCCTCCGAGCCCTTTCCGTTCACCGAAACCCACCTGGAGGAATTTGCCCGCGCCTATCCCTGCCAGGGTGTGCGCCTCGCCGTCATCGATGCCCAGATGGTGTCGTGGTACGGCAGCCGGGCGATCGCCGGGCTCCGCTACCTGAAAGACTTCGCCGCCGGGATTGGCTAGGGCGCGCCGCCGTCGGCGTGCGGTTTCAGCGCCGTGCGGATCACGTCGTGGGTGGGGGTGGGCACGCCCAAATCCCGGCCCAGGCCGGCGACGGCGCCGGAAAGCCACGGCAGTTCCAGCCGCCTGCCCCGGCTCAGGTCGCGGAGCATGGACGACGCGAAGTCGCCGGGCAGGCCGTCCACCGTCTCCATGTGGCGCTCGACCAGATCGGCCGCGAGATCGATGCCCTTGGCCCGGGCCACCGCCACCACCTCCTCCATGGCCCGGCGCAGCATGGCCCGCGTCCCGGCTTCTGCGCGGATGGGACCGACGGGCAGGCGCACCAGCGCCGTCATCCCGCTGAGCGCGGCCAGGAAGGCGAACTTGGACCAGATGCCGGCGGTGATGTCCTCGCTTATGGCGGCCTCGATCCCGGCGTCGCGGCAGGCGGCGAGCAACGCCTCCACCCTGGGCGTGCGGCCGCCGTCGAGCTCGCCGAACACCAGCTTCGCCAGGGTGCCCGAATGGGCGATCACGCCCGGCGCCTCGATCGTCGAGAAGATGTAGGCCAGCCCGCCGATGACATGGGCGCGCCCCACCGCGGCGGCGAAGGCGTCCGCCGCGGCGACGCCGTTCTGGAAGGACACCACCATGGTCCCGGGCCCGACCAGGGGCGCGCAGTCCCGGGCCGCGGAGTCCGTGTCGTAGAGCTTCACCGCGACGAGGACGACGTCGGCGCGGCCGATTGCCGCCGGATCGTCGGTGGCGCGCACCGTCTCCACGTGGACGTCGCCGTTCAGGCTCCTGACCCGCAGGCCGCCGGCGCGCATCGCTTCCAGGTGGGCGCCGCGGGCGATGAAATGCACGTCCTCGCCCGCCGCCGCCAGCCGGGCGCCGAAATAGCCGCCGATCCCGCCGCTTCCGAAGACGGCGATTTTCATCGTTCCTGTCTCCCGTGCCCGGCCCGCCGGGCCGGCCGATACCTTAGCCCACCCACGTCCCTCCGGCCACCGGCGCGGGGTTCCGTGCAACGAGTTTCGGTACTACTCTCCGCGCCGACCGGGAACTTGCCGACGGGAGCGCAGCCATGGCCGACTTCGAGAAAACCGGGAGGACCAGGGTCGTCAGAAAGCCCGACCGGGGCCGCTACGACCGCGCAACCGTCTATGCCATCCTCGACGAGGCGCTGATCTGTCACGTCGGCATCGTCGAAGACGGCAGGCCCGTGGTCATCCCCACCGCCCACTGGCGCGACGGCGACCGGCTGTATGTGCACGGCTCGCGGGCCAGCCGTCTCCTCAGGGCCATGGGTGACGGGGCCGAGGTCTGCGTCACCGTCACCCTGCTCGACGGCCTGGTGCTGGCACGGTCCGGCTTCCACCACTCCATGAACACCCGTTCCGTGGTCATCTTCGGCAAGGCGGACCCGGTGCGGGGACGGGCCGAGAAAGTCGCCGCCCTGCGCGCCTTCATGGAACGCCTTGCCCCGGGCCGCTGGGACGAGCTGCGCCCGCCCACCGACAAGGAGATCGCGGCGACGGAGATCATGGCGCTGCCCCTGGTCGAGGCCTCGGCCAAGGTGCGCACCGGGGGGCCACCGGGGGGTGTCCCCCCGACAACGTATGCGGGGGGCGCCCCCGCGACCCCCGGGGGGCCGGTGGACGCCGAGGCCGATTACGCCCATCCCGTATGGGCGGGGAATTGGCCCATTATCCAAAGCATGGGCGAGCCCGTACCCGATGCGCGGCTGGCCCCGGGCATCGCGCTGCCCGCCTATCTCCGCCACGGACGCGGATGACCATTGCTGGCCCCGCGGCCGCCAAGACCGCGAGCGCGATCCGCCTGGCGCTGTTCTACGCGGCGTTCTTCGCCGTCGTCGGCGTGCACATGCCCTTCTGGCCGGTGTGGCTGGCGTCCCGCGGCATCGGGGCGACGGAGATCGGCGTCATCCTGGCGGCCACCGTATCGGTCAAGGTCGTCTCCGCCCCGATGATGGCCCATGTGGCGGACCGCTGGGGCGAGCGCCGCCGGCTGATGATCGCCTTCGCCGCCGGGGCGCTGGCCGGGTTCGCCCTGTTTTCCGTCGCCGGCGGTTTCTGGTCGATCCTCGCCATCAGCATCCTGTTCTCGGTGTTCTGGTCGGCGATCATGCCGCTCGGCGAAAGCCTCACCATGCTCACCGTCCGCGCCCAGGGCCTCGATTACGGACGGGTGCGCCTGTGGGGATCCCTGGGCTTCATCGGCGCCGCGGTGGGGGCGGGGCGCATCCTGGCCGGGCGGCCGGAAGACATCGTCTTTTGGATTGTATTGGGTGGCGTCGCCTTGACCCTGGCCGCCTGCGCGGGGCTTCCCGACACCCGCACGGCGCCGGCCGGGACGGCGCGCCTGCCCATCGGGCTGGTGCTGCGCAACCGCACCTTCGTCCTGTTCCTGGCGACCGTCGCCCTGATCCAGGGCAGCCACAGCGTGTATTACGCTTTCGGCACCCTGCACTGGCGCGCGGTGGGATATTCCGACGCCGTGATCGGCTGGCTGTGGGCGGAAGGGGTGATCGCCGAGATCATCCTGTTTGCCTTCGGCGGCGCCCTGGTGCGCCGGCTCGGTCCCGCAAACCTCATCATCCTGGGCGGGCTGGCGGGGATCGTGCGCTGGTGGGCGACGGGACTGAGCGACGCCCTGCCTGTTCTGGTGGCGGTGCAGGTGCTGCACGCCTTCACCTTCGGGGCCACCCACCTGGGCGCCATATATTTCATCGCCCGCGCGGTGCCGCCGGCCCTGTCGGCGACGGCACAGAGCCTGTATTCGGCGGCGGTCATGGGCCTGGGACTGGGCCTTGCCATCCTTGCCTCGGGAGGCCTGTACGCGGCGTTCGGCGGCCGGGCGTATTTCGCCATGGCCGCCCTTGGCGCGCTGGGCAGCGTGTTGGCCGTGATCCTGGCGCGCCGGTGGCAGCCATGAGAGCCCGCCGGGTCCGGGAAGGAGCCTTCGGCCGGGGCCGGAGGGGGCGGCGGCGCCGGGGCGTGCTAGCCCTTTTCCTCCCAACCGCCGCGCACCGTCTGCTGCCAGTAGGTCAGCGCGTGCCCGGCGTCCTTGTAGACCTGCCAGCGGCCGCGGGCGGCGTCGACGGCCTGCGGGTCGTTGCCGTCAAACAGCTCGAAGCAGCGCTCGTACCCGGCGACGCGCACCGAGGCGGCGCCGTCGGTGAGGAACAGGAAGACGGCGCCGTTGGGGTTGTCGTCGTCCATGGTCAGCCACACCGGCTGGTCCTCGGCGTTGCCTTCGCGCGCCGTCCCGTGGGGCAGCCAGGAATCGCGGCCGTATGTCCACAGCAAGGTGTTCAGCGCCTGCACGCGTTCTGCGGAGCCGGCCATGACCACGGCCCGCTTGCCAGCTTCCAGGGTCTTCTCGAGAAGCTTCGGCAGGGCCTTCTCCAGCGGCCACTTCTGCAGGTGGTAAAAGGCGATGTCGGTCATCGGATATGGGTTTCTCGTGACGGGTCCCCATCAAGCCACCAAGGAGCCGTGACCTTCGACTCACGGAACACCTTCGCTGCTAAACTCCCTTCGCTTCTCCGCGCCGTTGCACGTTTGCCCTATTTGTCCTCGTAATTGTCGGCGACCAGGCGGTCGAGCAGGCGCACGCCGAAGGCGGTGCCGCCCTTGGGCACCGTGGGCAGGTTTTTCTTCGACCACGCCATGCCGGCGATGTCCAGGTGGGCCCAGGGCGTCTTGTCGACGAAGCGCTGCAGGAACTGGGCGGCGGTGACGCTTCCCGCCCCGCGGCCGCCGCTGATGTTCTGCATGTCCGCCGCCTCGGACTTGAGCAGTTTGTCGTAGGCCTCGCCGAGGGGCATGCGCCAGACGGCTTCGCCCACCTTCTCGCCGGCGGCGGCGATGCGCTCGGCCAGCCGGTCGTCGTTGGAAAACAGGCCCGCCTTCTCGTGGCCCAGGGCGACGATGATGGCGCCGGTGAGGGTCGCCAGGTCGATGATGAACCGGGGCTTGAAACGGTCGTTGCAGTACCACAGGGCGTCGGCGAGGACCAGCCGCCCCTCGGCGTCGGTGTTGAGCACCTCGATGGTCTGGCCCGACATCGAGGTGACGATGTCGCTCGGCCGCTGGGCGGTGCCCGAGGGCATGTTCTCCACCAGCCCGACGACGCCGACGGCGTCGACCCTGGCCTTGCGCCCGGCGAGGGCCTGCATCAGCCCGATCACCGTGCCGGCGCCGCTCATGTCCCATTTCATGTCTTCCATGCCGCCCGGGGGTTTCAGCGAAATGCCGCCGGTGTCGAAGGTCACGCCCTTGCCGACGAAGGCGATGGGAGCCTTGGCCTTCTTGCCGGCCTTCCCGGTCACGCCCCGCCAGCGCATGACCACCAGCCGGGGTTCGCGGGCGCTGCCCTGGGCGACCCCCAGCAATGCGCCCATGCCCAGTCGCCGCATCTGCCGCTCGCCCAGGATCTCCACCGTCACGCCGAGCTTGGTCAGGCCCTTCGCCCGTTGGGCCATGGTCTCGGGATAGATGACGTTGGGCGGCTCGGAAACCAGGTCGCGGGTGAAAAACACGCCGTCGGCCACCTTGTCGTGGGCGGCGAAGGCGGTGCGCGCGCGGGCCGGACCCTGGCACAGAATCTTCAGGGTCTTCAGGGCCGGCTTGTCCTCCTTCTTTTCCTTGGTGCGGTACTTGTCGAAGCGGTACGAGCGCAGGCGCGCCCCGAAGGCCAGTTCGGCCGCCATCTGCGCCGGGCTCATGGTGCAGCCGTCCACGGCATCGACGGCGACGGCGGCGGCCGCCCGGCCGCTGGCGCCGAGGGCCGCGTAGATGCGTCCGCCCACCGCCTGCATGCGCAACGCATCCA
>JACZWD010000175.1 GCA_022572335.1 Pseudomonadota bacterium | reverse complement strand
CAAAAGGTCTCCAGCCAGAAGAACATCACCATCGACTACCGGGTGATCGAAGGCGGCGACCATTTCTACGCCGACCACATGGATATCCTCAACGGCCACATCGACGACTACCTGGACAAGGTTCTGGCCCAGGCGGCGTAGGGCCGGCCCCCCCCTTACACGCTGCCGGGCGCCTTATGCAGGGTGCCGCCGCCCATCGGCCGGGCGACGCCCGTGGTCGCCGGCAGGCTGAGCGGCAGGCCGTAGAGCGAGCGCACCGCCAGGAAGGCGAAGGCCTGGGCCTCCAGGGCGTCGCCCAGCCAGCCCACCGTCTCCACCGGCTCGACCGCCGTCTCCATGGCGTCTTCGAGGGCCGCCATCAGGGCCCGGTTGCGGCGCCCGCCCCCGCACACCAGCCAGCGCTTCGGCGCGGCGGGCAGGAACGCCCGGGCGGCGGCCACGGCGCCGGCGGTGAACGCCGTCAGCGTCGCCGCGCCGTCGGCCGGCGACAGATGGGACACGGCGTCGGCGGCGAAATCGCCCCGGTCCAGGGACTTGGGCGGCGGCCGGCGGAAGTAGGGATGATCCAGCAAGGCCGCGACCACGTCGCCGCGGGCCCGTCCCGAGCGCGCCAGGCGGCCGTCCTCGTCCATGGGCCGGCCGGTGGCGGCGCGGACCCAGTCGTCGATGAGGGCGTTCCCCGGGCCGGTGTCGAAGGCGAGGATATGGTCGCCGGCGCCGATCCAGGTGACGTTGGCGACGCCGCCGATGTTGAGGACGGCCACCGGCTTCTCGAGGTCCCGGGCGAGGGCGGCATGGTAGAGCGGCGCCAGCGGCGCGCCCTCGCCGCCGTGCGCCAGGTCGCGGCCGCGGAAGTCGTCGACCACGGATATGCCCGTCGTCCGCGCCAGCAGCGCGCCGTCGCCGATCTGGCGGGTGACGCCGTCTCCGGGCCGGTGGACGATGGTGTGGCCGTGGAAGCCGATGAGGTCGACGGGCGGCAATTCCGGGTCCCCGGCACGGCTTTTCGCAAGCAGGCTCTCCACCGCCCGGGCGTGCTTCAGGGTCAACGCCCGGGCCACCGCCGCCGTCTCGCCGGAGTCGGTGGCGTCCCCGAGCACCCCGCGCAGGCGTTCGCGGAAGGCGTCGTCGTAGGGGACCGTCGCCGCCGCGCCGACGGCGAGCACCCGTTCCCCGTCGGTGCGCAGGATCGCCGCGTCGATGCCGTCCAGCGACGTTCCGCTCATCAATCCCAGCGCCGTCAGTGGCTGGTGACCGGCCATACCACATCCTTTTGTTCAGCCGCCCCGCCGGTGGCGTTGTGCGCCGGCGGTGATAGTGTTAATTTCGCGCCCGCCCGGCAAGGGCCGGGAACAGGCGCGGCCCATCGGCAATAATAATGCGGAACGTCGATGACCACCCACCGCTCGGACTTTATCCGCACCGTCGTCGAGCGAGGCTACCTGCACCAGTGCACGGACCTCGACGGGCTCGACCTCCTCGCCTCCGGGAAGGCCGTCACCGCGTACATCGGCTTCGACTGCACCGCCCCCAGCCTGCACGCCGGCAGCCTGGTCTCCATCATGCTGCTCAGGATACTACAGCGCACCGGCCACAAGCCCATCGTGCTGATCGGCGGGGGCACGACCAAGGTCGGCGATCCGTCGGGCAAGGACGAAAGCCGCAAGCTTCTCAGCGACGACGAGATCGCCGCCAACATGGCGGGGATCGGGGAGGTCTTTTCCCGGTTCCTGACCTTCGGCGAGGGGCCCTCGGACGCCGTCATGGTCAACAACGCGGACTGGCTGGACGGCCTTGAATACATCCCGTTCCTGCGCGATTTCGGGCGCCACTTCTCGGTCAACCGCATGCTCGCCTTCGACAGCGTGAAGCTGCGCCTGGAGCGCGAGCAGACGCTCAGCCTGCTCGAGTTCAATTACATGGTCCTGCAGGCCTACGACTTCGTCGAGGTGAGCCGGCGCTACGGCTGCGAGCTGCAAATGGGCGGGTCCGATCAATGGGGCAACATCGTCAACGGCGTGGACCTGGGCCGCCGGCTGGGCGGCCGGCCGCTGTTCGGGCTGACGACGCCGCTGTTGACCACGTCGGGCGGCGCCAAGATGGGCAAGACCGCGGCCGGCGCGGTGTGGCTGAACACCGAAATGCTGTCGCCTTATGAATACTGGCAGTACTGGCGCGACACCGACGACGCCGACGTCGGCCGGTTCCTGCGCCTGTTCACCGACCTGGACCTCGACGAGGTGCGGCGCCTGGAGGCCCTCGAGGGCGTCGAGATCAACCAGGCCAAGAAGGTCCTGGCGGACGCGGCGACCGCGCTCTGCCACGGCGCCGAGGCCGCCGAGGCCGCCGCCGAGACGGCGCGGCAGACCTTCGACGAAGGCGCCACCGGCGACCAGCTTCCCACCGTGGACGTGCCCCGGGCGGACCTGGAAAACGGCATCCCCGCCTTCGAGCTTCTGCGGCGCGCCAACCTGGCCAAGACCAACGGCGAGGCCCGGCGCCTGATCAAGGGCGGCGGCGGCCGCCTCAACGGCGCCGTCATCACCGACGAGACCCGGCTGGTGGGCCTCGCCGACCTCACCGGCGAAGGGGTGATCAAGCTCTCCGCCGGCAGGAAGCGCCACGCCGTCGTGCGGGCGGTCTAGGTCATGGATTCATTAACCGGTGTGGCGGGCGGCGATGTCCGCTCACGGGTCCGCACCGCTCAACCGTAACCAACCCGGCGAACTGCCGGGTCCGACCCCATTCGGACATTGGCTGCACACGGGCATTGGCGTGATCCGGCCTTCCCGACGCAACCGATTCTGACTTGAAAAGTGGTATCGTTCGTGGGGGCGGGTCACCGCGGCGGGTCACCGCAGGGTTGTCCGGATGGCCGAACCGTGCTCGTCCGGCGAATTGCGTGAGATCGATGGGGGGTGCCGCTGCCAGGCCCTGGCGCTGGCCGGCGATGCCGCGTTGACGGTCCCCGTTGGCGACAAATCACCGGAACATCAGCGGATCGTCGAGTTGGCGGCGGCCGAGGCCCCCGATTTCCGTTACCGGCGCATCGGCGCGCCAGATCGAGGCCGCTTTCCCCGGCCCGCGGCCGGAAGCCGGGCACAATCCGTTTTGCCACCCCTCACCGATTGGGGTCGCCGTCCTCCTGGGACGGGCCCTCATGGGGCAGGCCCGCCTGAGGCTGGTCCTCCTGGGGCGGGCCCGGTGGCTCCCCGGGGGAGCCGGCGAATCCGTCGTCGGCCGGCACAAGGCCGGCGATCTCCGCCTTTCTTTTTTCCGTTTTTTCCTTTTTGGCATCGAGCCGCGCGGCTTTCTTGGCGGCTTTTGCCCGCTGGCGTTCCAGGCGTTCGAACTTGTAGTTGGGTCTGCGGGGCATATCAGTTCTTTCCGTCGGTCCGCCGACGACGGCGCATCACCTGACGATCTTGTTGCCGGAACCCGAATGACGCCGGCGCCAGGGCATAGAAATTGGCCAAGCGGGACACGTCAGTCGAGGACGACCAGGTTTTCCGCCGAGGACTTGCCGTTTTGACCGGGCACGAGTTCGTATTCGACCTTTTGCCCTTCATTGAGAGTGGTCAGTCCCGCCCGTTCGACGGCGGAAATGTGGACGAAGGCGTCCTTGGAACCGTCGTTCGGCGCAATGAAGCCATATCCCTTTGTCGGATTGAACCATTTTACCGTTCCGGTGGTCATGTCTCGTCTTGTCCTTTCAAAATACCGGCCTCGCGCGAACCGCTCCCAGCGGCGTCACGGTGTCGTGTGGCTCCACTATTTCTCGGGGTGACTCGGCAACGAGCAAAAGCGTTTATGCGGATGCGCCAGGGTAATGTGTAACCGATGCCCACAATGTGCGCAATCCGGGCGTCATGTGCAAGTAGATTCGGCGGGGGCGAAGCGTTCGGGCCCCTCCACCGGAGCCGGCCAGGGCTCACCCGTCCGTCCGCGGCGTGCGGCTCGGGACCCGGCGCATCACCGCCCGCAGAAGGGGAATGTCGAGATCGGCCTTGGCCTCGAAGGCGCCGCGGTAGGCCGCTTCCTCCTGGCCCAGCTCGTAACAGTTGGAGCCGGTAACGTCCATCAGCACCATGGACAACCCGGAGTCGCGGAACGCCCGGTGCCGCTTGATGAAGAAGTTCTGGCAGCACATGCCGATGAAGCCCTCGACCCCGCGGCGGCGAAGCGCCGCGAAGGTGCGGCACAGGTGCTCATAGTCGGTGATGGTGACCACCGGCAGCCCCCGCTGGCGGCCCAGCCGGTAGGCCTCGCCCACCTCGCACAGGCCGCATTCCGAGCAGCCGTCGCGGTGCCGCCACTTGCACCACGACGGTTTCGCGCAGTAGGGAACCAGCACGACCGCGGCCCTTCCCACGATATCCTCCGCCGGTGATCCGTCGGGATCCATGACCGTCAGGCGGTTGGCTTGCTCCAGGCTGACTTCGAACAGCCGCCGTTCGTGGAGCCGGTCCAGGGCGCGCCGCACGACACGATGGAGATCGTCGCCGGAAAAGCGCCAGAATTCAAAGGGTTCGTGGGCAAGGAACCGCGCCATCCGCCGATGGACGTCGGCGATCGGTGTCCCTCGAAGTTCGTTCTCCAGACGGTCGAGCAGGTCGATGGGATCGATAAGGACGTCGCCGGCAATGCGGACCGATGCCAGGCGATGGCCATCGGCGTCGAACCCAAGCCGGGCCCGGAGGAGGCCCCCCGGCGTCCGCCACAGGGCCTCGGCCTGCGGCGCGTCGTCCGCGGCGTCCGATCCGGCGTCCCCGGCATCGACCGCGATCGCCCGGCCGATGCCGATGTCCCGGCCGTCGCCCCTGTCCACCCGCCCCGCGACCGGAGGATCCGCCGTTCCCGGCACGGGCGCGAGGCCGAGGCTGGCCGACAGCCCGGCCGCCAGGGCGGCCTTCAACACATCCGCCGGGGGCACGTCTCCCAGTTCCTGGCGCAGGGTCGTGAGCCGCTGGCGGGCGCCGGCCAGGCCGTTCGGAGAAAGCTTTTCCG
Source organism: Pseudomonadota bacterium (assembly GCA_022572335.1). Classification (GTDB taxonomy): domain Bacteria; phylum Pseudomonadota; class Alphaproteobacteria; order Rhodospirillales; family 2-02-FULL-58-16; genus JACZQZ01. The sequence continues at coordinate 494 of JACZWD010000175.1, read as the reverse complement.
TCGGCACGCGCAAAGCCTTCAGGGTGCGGGCGATATCCACATCCTCGAGAACGCTGCCGTGGAAGAGAAGCCCGTCACCGGCCCGGGCCAGATAGCAGCTTGCGATCTTGCGGCCCCCGATCTCCAAATCGTTGGGAGCCTTGAAACGGAGGTCGAGGCCGAGGCGGCGCAGTCCGTCGGCGACGCCGCCGCAGAGACCTTCGAGCATGCCGGCCAGTCCCCGGCGCCGCCAGCTCCCGGGCACGGGCAGGACAAGGCTCCAGGCCAGTCGCGTCGTCCACATAGAGGGCCCCGCCGCCGGTGAGGCGACGGACCGTCTCGATCCCTTGCCGCCGGCAATAGTCCAGGCGAAGCTCGGGCGCCGCCGTCTGGTGATACCCCACCACCGCCGCCGGGCGGAGGCGGTAGAAGCGAAGCAGCGGGAGGGCTTCGCCCCGGGCGCAGGCGCCGAGCCGCGCACGGTCGATGCGGATGTTCTCGGAGGCGCTGCCCAC
>JACZWD010000008.1 GCA_022572335.1 Pseudomonadota bacterium | reverse complement strand
TGGGGCTCGTCCTTCACTAGTCGTCGCATTCCGCGACGCTTGGCGTGCTTGTCGAGCCGCAGCAACTCGTTGGCTACCTCGACATCCTCTGATCTGACGTAGGGGTATTCCATCCCCATCGTGTTCAGGTCACCCATGAAGATGTAGTTGGCCGTGCCGCCCACCGCGTTGTCGAGAGTGGGTTGAAACTTGGTCGCCCGATAAAGCATGTCGTCCCTAATTCCGAACCCCCGCGGATCGGTGCCCATCTTCGTGTGCAGGAAGAGGAGCGAGTAGTTCTTTCCATCGATGGTCAGGGTGAGGAACGCTCCCGGCCTAAGGGCGGTGATCCCTCCCTTGAACGCGACCTTCTGTGTGAAGAATGCTGTAAAGCTCTTCTTCACACCCACGAGGATCTCCATGGTTTGGGGGCCTTCCGTAATGTGGAAGGTGTACCCCGGCATCTTAGAGGTGAGCTCGGAGAAGACTTCTTTGCCCTCGACCTCGTAGAGCGCGAACACCCCCGGATCCTTGGATCTCAGGAGCTCGATGACGCGCGTGCACCGGGCAGGATCGCCCCTAAAGTGTTCCACGTTCCACGACACGACTGAGAATGCCTTGGCCATCGGAGTCCTCCTCCGGCAAGAGCATGAACATCGCCAGCTGTAACTGCAATACGCCTGGCGCCCTGGGGGGGCTGGCCACGAGTGAAGTAGCGCGGAGAAACTAAGCCGAGCACCATGTAATCGCCAGAAAATCTGACTTGGGCGGATTTCGGGCGAAAGTAGGGACGGCCCAGCGTACGCAGATCAGTTCATCGTTGATAAAGACCAATTTGCTCGGTGAGTCATGGAAGGAGCGATAGAGTCCGAAGAGCTGAGAAAGGCCTTAGAACAGATTCTTGAACTCTGCCTCAAGACTGCTCGAGGGCTGCGTGTCGTCCTGGAAGAAGGCGCTCACCGACTCGCAACCAAAGGTGGGGAATCCGATGAGTCGACGCCCGACGAGGGCGCAGAACGCTAGGGTAGAGCCTCAAAATCCAATTGCCGCGGGATGCATCATACTCTAGGAGACACAGGTTTGATGTCCCGATCCCAATCTGTGAGCTGCTGAACACCGGCCCCGCGCAGCGTCGGGCCCTTGCTCCTGGGCTGGCAGGAATCGGGTATCGCCGTGTTCATGACGTTGATCGGCGGCGCGGGATACTTCGCCGGCCCGGCCATCGGCTCCATCATCTACACATTCCTGCAAGCCTACGTGACCGGCTTCACGGTCTATTGGCCGCTGACCATCGGGACGGTCATCTTACTCATCGTCCTGTTTTCTCCGGGCGGCCTGCTCGCCGTCTTCGACGCCAAAATCGGTTTTCGCCTGGGCAGGACTCCGATTGCACCCGATGAGACTCCGAACGGGGAGGCGGAAACGGGCACCGCCGTCACCGCCGAGACGAAAGCCGGATCCTGATGGCACGCAAGATCTTGGAAGTCGTCGGTCTCAACAAGCACTTCGGCGGCATTTACGTCACCCGGGACGTGGATTTCGAGATGTCCGAGGGCGATCAGTCGGCGATCATCGGTCCGAACGGCGCCGGCAAAACCACGTTTTTCAACCTGCTGACCGGACACCACTCCCCGGACTCGGGCCGGATCGTGTTCGACGGACAGGACATCACCAACTGGCCACCGCACACCATCGCCCGGATCGGGATATCCCGGGCCTTCCAGGTGAGCAATATCTTTCCCCGGCTGACGGTGATGGAGAACGTACGCTCCGCCGTGCATTCCCACCTGGGCGTCGCCATGAACATGTTCACCCGCGCCAACCGGGTGGGCATCGCCGAAACGGAGGAGGTGGTGGCGCTCTGCGGCTTGACGGACAAGCTCGACGTGCTGGCGGGCCGGCTTTCGCAGGGCGACAAGAAGAAGCTGGAACTGGCGATCGCGCTGGCCAACAAGCCCAAGCTCCTGTTCCTGGACGAACCCACGGCCGGCATGTCCCGCGACGAGACGCAGGAGACCATGAATCTCGTGGACCGGCTCAACAAGGACCTGGGACTGACGATCCTGTTCACCGAGCATGACATGTCCGTGGTCTTCAGCCATGCGCGGCGCGTGACCCTGCTGCACCGGGGCGAGATCATCGTCGAGGGTACCCCGAACGCGGTCCGCGACAACGAAACGGCGAAGCAGATCTATCTTGGCAAGCAGCAAATATGATGCAACTCGATCTCAAGGACGTCTCTACCCATTACGGCACCAGCCACATCCTTTTCGACGTGTCGTTGACGGTGAACGAGGGAGAGGTGGTCTGTCTCCTGGGCCGCAACGGCGCCGGCAAGACCACGACCATCCGCACCATCATGGGCCTGGTCCAGGCGTCTTCGGGAAGCATCACGTTCAACGGCACTGTCCTCAACGGGCTCGCGCCGCACGACATCGCAAGGCTGGGCATCGGCTATGTTCCCGACGACCGGCTGATATTCCCCGACCTTACCGTGCGCGAGAACCTGGACATCGCGGCCAAACAGGGCCTCGACGTGAAAGTCCGGCAATGGACGGTGGAGAGAATTTACGAGCTGTTCCCCATCCTCGCTCCCCTGAACGGGAATCTCGGCGGTTATCTGAGCGGCGGCGAGCAGCAGATGCTGACCATCGGCCGCACCCTCATGGGCAACCCGTCGCTGGTGCTTCTCGACGAGCCCGTGGAGGGCGTGGCCCCACTCGTGGTCGAGGAACTCGCGCGGCAGTTCAAGCTGCTGAAGACCATGGGCCTCACCATCCTGTTTGCCGAACAGAACCTGCAGTTTGCCACCGACATCTCGGACCGCGCCTACATCATCGAGAAAGGCCGCATCCGGTACCACGGCACCATCGAGGAGCTTGAGCGGAACCGCGAAGTGCAGGAAAAGTACCTGATGATTTAGATATCCGGGCGCCGTTTCGGCGCCGACGGACGGAAAGGGCGGCATGGAAATCGTTGAACGGTTGATCTACCGACCCAGGCTCGGGATATCCCCGGTACGCCATTCCGACGCTTTCATGAGCGCCCCGTGAAACACCTTGGCGCATTCGATTACGTCATCGTCGGCGCCGGCAGTGCCGGCTGCGTCCTGGCCAACCGGCTGTCGAAAAACCCGGGGACGACGGTGGCCCTTCTGGAGGCGGGCGGGAAGGACAACTACATCTGGATCCATATCCCGGTCGGCTATCTCTATTGCCTGGGAAACCCCCGTACCGACTGGGGGTTTTCCACGGAGCCGGAGCCCGGTCTCAACGGCCGCACGCTCGGCTATCCGCGGGGACGCGTGCTCGGCGGCAGTTCGTCCATCAACGGCATGATCTATATGCGGGGCCAGGCCAGGGACTATGATCACTGGCGCCAGTTCGGCAATGCGGGCTGGAGTTGGGACGACGTCCTCCCCTACTTCGTGAAGTCCGAAGATCAGGGGGCCGTGGCCGCCGATCATATGCACGGAACCGGTGGCGAATGGCGGGTCGAGAAGCAACGGTTGAGTTGGGAGATTCTGGACGCCTTTCGCGATGCCGCCGCGCAGGCCGGAATCCCGAAGACCGACGATTTCAACCGCGGCGACAACGAGGGATGTGGGTATTTCCACGTCAACCAGCGCCGGGGCTGGCGCTGGAGCACCTCCAAGGCCTTCCTGCGCCCGGCCAGAAGCCGTCCGAACCTTCGCGTCCTGATCCACGCCCAGGTGAAGAAGATCCGCATCGACGGCGGACGGGCGACCGGCCTCGAGGTGCGCCTGGACGGGGAAGACGCCGTGATCGACGCCACCGCGGAGGTCATTCTCGCGGCCGGATCGGTCGGCTCCCCTCAGTTGCTGCAGCTCTCTGGCGTCGGTCCGGGATCTCTCCTGAAGGACCATGGGATCGCCGTCGTTCACGACCTTGCGGGGGTCGGCGAAAACCTGCAGGACCACCTGCAAATCCGGTGCGCCTACAAGGTCCATGGGGTTCCGACCCTCAACGAGCGCTCCAACAGCCTTTTGGGGAAGATCGGCATCGGCCTCGAGTACGCCTTGTTCCGAACAGGTCCGATGTCGATGGCACCGTCGCAACTGGGCGCCTTCGCCCGGACCGATCCGGCCTTCGACACGCCGAATGTCGAATATCACGTGCAGCCACTCACCCTCGACAAGTTCGGCGAGCCCCTGCATCCGTTCCCGGCCTTTACCGCCAGCGTGTGCAACCTACGGCCGGAAAGCCGGGGTCACGTCAGGATCAAGACCCCCGACCCGTTTGCCCAGCCGGCCATTCAGCCGAACTACCTGTCGACGCCGACGGATCGACGCATCGCCGCCGACTCGATCCGCCTGACGCGGCATATCGTTGCGCAGCCCGCCTTGCAGAAATTCACCCCGGAGGAATTCAGACCGGGGGAAACCTTCCAGAATGACGATGAGCTCGCCACCGCGGCCGGTGACATCGGCACCACGATCTTTCACCCGGTCGGCACCTGCAAGATGGGCCCGGACGGGATGGCGGTCGTCGATGATCGCCTGCGCCTCCGGGGGCTCCAGGGCCTCCGGGTGGTGGATGCCTCGATCATGCCGGTGATCACCAGCGGCAACACGAACTCTCCGGTTATCATGATCGCCGAGAAAGCGTCCGACATGATCCGCGAGGACGCGAAATCCCGCTAACCGGCTGGTCACGATTTAAGGGTGGTGGCGCCCGGGCCCGACGGCGGGCGCCAGGGCGCTGACCACGAACAGAACCAGCGCCGCCACCACGATGGACGGCCCGGACGGCGTATCGAAGGTAAACGAGCCCCACAGTCCGCCGGCGACGGCGGCGCATCCGGCCACCGCGGCCAGGGCCGCCATCTGCTCCGGCGAGGCGGCCAGGCGCCGGGCCGCGGCGGCGGGGATGATCAACAACGAGGTCACCAGCAGGACGCCCACCACCTTCATCGCCAGCGCCACGACGATCGCCAGCAGCACCATGAAGGCGAGGCGCACGGCGGTCACCGGCACGCCCTCGACGCGGGCCAGTTCCTCGTGCACGGTGGCCGCAAGAAGGGGCCGCCAGAGGAACGCCAGCGCCACCGCCACCACCGCGCCGCCACCGTAGACCCAGGCGATGTCGCGGGCGCTGACGGCCAGGATGTCGCCGAACAGGTACGACATCAGGTCGACGCGCGGCGACTCCAGGAAGGCCACGGCGATCAGGCCGAGCGCCAGCCCGCCGTGGGAGAGGATGCCGAGCAGGGTGTCGCCGGCCAGGGCCTGGCGCCGCTGCAGGACGACCAGGATCACCGCCACCGCGGCGCAGACGGCGACGATGCCCAGGTTGATGTCGATGCCGAGCAGGAATCCCAGCGCCACCCCCAACAGCGCCGCATGGGCCAGGGTGTCGCCGAAATAGGCCATGCGCCGCCAGACGACGAAGGCGCCCAAGGGGCCGGCGATGACGGCGACGCCGAACCCGCCGGCCAGGGCGCGCACCAGAAAATCATCCATGATCCGGGGTCTCCGCCCGGTGGCGCCCGTCGTCCGGCTCCGGCTCCGGCGCCAACGGCAGCACGGTCCCGTCGGTGCCGTGCCGGTGGTCGTGGTCGTGATGGTAGACGGCGAACTGGCGCGCCACGTGTTCGCCGAACAGGGCCAGGTAGGCGGGATCGCGGGTCACCGCTTCGGGCCGTCCGGCGCAGCAGACGTGTTGGTTGAGGCAGATCACCTGGTCGGCCGCCGCCATCACCAGGTGCAGGTCGTGGGACACCAGAAGGACGCCGCAGCCGCGCTCGTCCCGGATGCGCCCGATCAGACCGTAAATGTCGGCCTGGCCGCCGACGTCGACGCCCTGCACCGGTTCGTCCAGCACCAGCAGGTCGGGCTCGCGCAACAGCGCCCGCGCCAGCAGGACGCGCTGCAACTCCCCGCCCGAGATGTCCCGGACCGGGCTGGCCAGGACCTGTGTCGCGCCCACGTCGTCGAGGATGGCCGCCCGCCGCGCCGCCCCGTCCCGGCCGCCGCGGCGAACCCCAAGAGCCAGGAAGCGCTCCACCGTCAGCGGCAGGGTCGCATCCAGGGCCAGGCGCTGGGGCACGTATCCGACGCGCAGTCCGGGCCGGCGGAAGACGCGGCCGCGCCGGGGCCGCTGCAGACCCAGGATGACCCGCAGGAACGTCGTCTTGCCGGCGCCGTTGGGGCCGATCAGGGTGACGATCTCGCCGGCGCGCACCACAAGGCTCGCGCCGCTCAGGATGGACTTGGCCCCGATCCGCACGTCGACGCCCGGGGCCTCGACGAGGATCGCGCCCGGGGACGCATCCGCCGCCACGCCCGTAAGCCCTTCATCCATCGCCGTCCCCCCGGGGGGACAAGGGGGGTGTCCCCCCGGCTATGTTATGCGGGGGACGCCCCCGCGGCCCCCGCCCCTGTTCCTGGCAATGGGGACACAGGCCGTCCACCTCGATGGTCCGCCGGCCGACGGTAAAACCCGCTTCCGCCGCGCTGTCGCGGATGGCGTCGTCGATGCGGACATCGTTGAGTTCCGCCACCGAGCCACAGGACGTGCAGATGAGAAACTGCCCGCTGTGGGGAAGTTCGGGATCGCTGCAGCCGACGAAGCAGTTGAGGCTCTCGATGCGGTGCACGAGACCTTGCGCGGCGAGGAAATTGAGGGCCCGGTAGACCGTCGGCGGCGCCGCGCCCCGGCGCTCCCGCCGCAAGGCGTCCAGGATGTCGTAGGCGCCGAGGGGCTTGTGGCCGCTCCACACCAGCTCGAGAACCCGCCGGCGCAGATCCGTCAGGCGCGCGCCGCGCCGTTTGCAGATGGCCGCCGCCCTCTCCAGGGCCCGGTCCGTGCAGTGGCGGTGATCGTGGTCCTCGGCCGGAAAGCCTTCATTCGGTAAAGGTTTCATGGCCCCCTGTCCGCTTGACCAGAACTTGATACGATATAACATAACATAATTGGAAGCGGTTTGCACCCCGCGTTCCGGGAAGACAAGCGGGGTGTCCCCCCGGCTATGTTATGCGGGGGACGCCCCCGCGGCCCCCGGGAGAGGAGGACTATGGTGCCGAGACCCCTGATCGCCGCCCTTTCCGGCGTCGCCCTGGCCCTCGCGTTCGGCGCGGCGGCGGCCGGCGAGCCGCGGGTCGCGGTCAGCATCAAGCCGATCCATTCCCTGATCGCCGCCGTCATGGACGGGGTGGCCGAGCCCTACCTGATCGTCGCCGGCGCCGCCTCGCCCCACGCCTACGCCCTCAGGCCGTCGGACGCCAAGGCGCTGAGCCGGTCCATGCTGGTGTTCTGGGTCGGCCCGGAGATGGAGCGGTTCCTGGACAAGCCCCTGGCCGCCCTGGCCGGCAAGGCCGTGCGGCTGGCCGGCCACCCGCGCCTGACGGCCCTGCCCCGGCGCGCCGGGGACGGCGGCGCCGATCCGCACCTGTGGCTCGATCCGGCGAACGCCCGCGCCATCGCCGCCGTGGCGGTGACCGAGCTGAGCGCCATCGACCCCGGCCACGCCGCCCTCTACCGCGCCAACGGCGACCGCCTGACCCGGCGCATCGACGCCCTGGACCGCGACCTCCGGGCCAGGCTGGAGCCGCTGTCGACGACGCCGTTCGTGGTCTTCCACGACGCCTATCGGTACCTGGAACGCGCCTACGGCCTGAACGCGGTGGCCTTCGTGACCACGGCCCCGGAGCGTCCGCCCGGCGCCCGCCACCTCCATCGACTGCGCCTCAAGATGCGCCGGATGGGTGTGCGTTGCCTTTTCCGCGAACCCCAGTTCGAGCCCCGGCTGATCGCCGCCCTGACCGACCGCTCCGAGGTCAGGGTCGGCGTCCTCGATCCCCTGGGCGCCCAGTTGGCAGCCGGTCCGGACCTTTATTTCCGGCTCATGCGGGCCAACGCCGACGCCCTGGTGGCCTGCCTGGCCGGGCCGACGGCGGTTGACAGCATCGGGCCAAAGGCCGATGTACGGGTCAATTCGAGAGGAGCAGGACCATGAACGACGACAGGGCGGCCGCCGTCCCGGCGGTCGTGGAAGCGATCACGTTCAACGCCGACGGCCTGGTGGCGGCGATCGCCCAGCAGTACGACACCGGCGAGGTGCTGATGATGGCGTGGATGAACCGTGACGCGGTCGCCGAGACGCTCGGTACCGGGCGGGTGTGCTACTGGTCCCGTTCGCGGGGCAAGCTGTGGCGCAAGGGCGAGACATCGGGCCAGTTGCAGGTGCTCAAGGACTTCCGCTGGGACTGCGACGCCGACACCGTGCTGGTACAGGTGGACCAGGAAGGTGTCGCCTGCCACACCGGGCGGCGCAACTGCTTCTTCAACGCCGTGCGCGAGGGCAAGCCGGCGGTGATCGCCGAGGTCGAGGTCGATCCCAAGGAGCTCTACGACTGATCACGGCCGACAGCCGGCGGCAAGCCGCCAGGGCCCCTTGGTATTACGGGCGAAGGAGGACAAGGCCGGTCACGCGGCTCCCGTATTCTCATTCAGGATGCGCATCCGTTCGGTCATGAAGTCGTGCAAGAGCTTGTACGCACGGCCGTCGAGGTCGAGAAACGTCACCACCAGTTCCCTATAGTCCGGGTTGGTTCTGGTCACCCGCGCGCGGACGTCCACGGCGTTCATTCTGCGCCCCACGGTGCCGAACTCCGTGACCTCGAACAGGGAGCCCAGGGTCAGATTTCCTTCGTACCCTGTGATCAGGAACCCGCCGAAACTCCAGTTCACGGCCTCGTAGACCGCGCCGTCGACGGTCACGGTGAGGACCGGAACCTCCGTGCGCTCATGACGCCGTTGTTCCTTGTCGGGATCTATCGCGGTCTTCACGGCGCTTGCTATTGTCCGGTTGTCGTCGGCGTCACTGGAGAATGACAGACTAACGCAGCCTGCCCATCAGGTATCTTATACGAAGGGATATAGCAAATCCCTGGCCCCGGCGAAACCATCACACGCCGGACCCTCCCCACGCCCTGGCGGCCGCCGCAAACGGAGACGTGGCGCAGGCCGGCGGCGAAGGGGAATCTTTCGCCAGCCTGTCAAACCCGTTGCAAGCACGTCCCGGTTCTGTAACCCTTGCCCGGTATCGCCGCATGTGACGGGATTGCGACGGAAAAGTGAAACGACGCAGGCGCATCGAGCCGTATTTGAGCCGCTTGTTCGGCTACGCCCGGAGCCTGACCAGCCAGCGGGCCGACGCCGACGACCTGTTCCAGGAATCCGTGCTGAAGGCATTGCGGGCGAAGCGGGTGCCGAACGACCAGGCCGCCTACCGGGCGTGGCTTTTCCGCATCCTGAGAAACACGTTTATCGACCAGATTCGGCGCACCGGCGGAGATCGCCGCAAGCCCGACGGCGAACCGCCGCTGCAGTCTGCCGAGGTATGGCACCACGAAGATACCCTGATCAACGCCTTGACCGTGCGCAGCGGCATGGCCAGGCTGGCGCCGCCCCATCGCGAGATCATCGCGCTTGTCGATTTCGCCGGATTCAGTTACTCCGAAATCGCCGAGTTCCTGGAACTGCCCGTGGGCACGGTCATGAGCCGGCTAAGCCGGGCCCGCCAGGCGCTTCTCCACACGGTCGAGACCAGCAACGTGCACGTCCTGCCGGTGGAACGGACGCGGAAGGTGAAATGACGAGAGAATACCCCGACTGGGAAGAGTTGAACGCCTACGTGGACGGCGAGTTGGACGCCCACGATTCGGCCCGCGTGGCGCGCTCGGTGGCGACCGATCCCGCCCTTGCCGATCAGGTCGCCATCCTGACCCGCGTGAAGGCCGCCGTCGCCGAGGGCGTGGAGCCGGTGGACCTGCCGGCCGTGAAGCCGAAGCGGCGTCTTCTCTGGTACGGTGCCGCCGCCGCCGTGGTCCTGATGGTCGCGGCCGGCGTCGGGACGTACGTTGCGCCATGGCCGCGCCAGGGCGACGCCGGCCTGCTCCAGCGGGCCGCCGCGGCCCACCGGACATGGGTCGAGCGCGACGAGACGGACGATGTCCGCGAAGTGGGCGCCGGCGTGTTGCTGAGCTCCCTGCACCGGCTCGGGCCCGAGGCCCATGTCCCCGATCTGTCGGCGAGCCGCCTCACCATCAGCATGATCACCACGGTCCCCGCGTCCGGGGCGGACGGGCCGGCCCTGCACATCGGCTACACGGGAACGCGGGGGTGTCACGTCAGCCTGTGGATGTCACCCGCCGGTGGGAACCTGGGTCCGCGGCTTGTGGAACGGCGCGCCGGCCCGTTGCGCAGCTTCGTCTGGCGGGCGGGCTCCCTTGCCTATGTGCTGATCAACTCAGGCATGGACGAGGGGCGTTTCTCCCTGATCGCCCGCACCGTCCACCGGGCCACCCTGGAGCGCCTGCCGCTCGACGCCGAAACGCGCATGGCGCTGCGCGAAAGCCGCGAATCCAGCATGCCCTGCAGCGCCTGAAGGACGCCATGCCGGCGTCCCTGTTTTAAATTGGAATAATTCCGATCCGCCGTTCGTTTCTTCCTTGTTGGGGGTCGGCCGCCCGGAGCGGCCGGCAAAATAAACATGTCAACGGGGAAGCATCATGCCAAAAGACACTCCACTTTCCGCCGAAAAGGAAGTCGACCTTTTCGAGCTCTACGCCGAGGACCCGGAACTGGCCGACGAGCTGGTATTCGGGCGCGTCCCCCACAAGGACCGGCGCGGGTTCCTGAGGGGGGCCGGCCTGGCGACCATGGGGGCGCTGATCGGCGCCACCATCCCGTTTCATCGCAACATGCCGTCGGGCTTCATTCCCGAGGCGATCGCCGCGACCGGGATGAAGATCAAGGGCAAGAATGGGCTGACGATCCTGAACGACCGCCCGGTCAACGCCGAGACGCCGCCGCATAATCTCGATGACGACGTGACGCCGACGGCGCGGCATTTCATCCGCAACAACGGCATCCCGCCGGAGGATATGAACCCGGACACCTGGATGCTGACCATCGACGGTTTCGTCGACAATCCGTTGAAGCTCTCCATCGCCGATCTCAAGAGCAAGTTCGAGGTCATCACCCGCAAGATCTGCATCGAGTGCGGCGGCAACGGCCGCGCCTTCTTCGACCCGAAAGCCAAGGGCAACCAGTGGTCATTGGGCGCCGTCGCCTGCGCCGAATGGACCGGCGTCCGCCTGATCGACGTGCTCAAGGCCGCCGGCGTCAAGAAACAGGCCATCTACACCGCCCATTACGGTGCCGACACACACCTTTCCGGCAAGCCCGGCAAGCTGCCGATCTCGCGCGGCGTGCCCATCAGGAAGGGGATGGACTCCAACAACCTCATCACCTTCGCCATGAACGGGGAGTCGATCCATCCCATGAACGGGGCGCCCTTAAGGCTTCACATTCCGGGGTGGCCGGGGTCGTTCTCGCACAAGTGGTTCAACCGCATGCAGCTCCGCGACGTGGTCCACGACGGGACGAAGATGACCGGCGCCGCCTACCGGCTGCCGCCGCACCCGGTCGCCGCCGGCACCAAGGTGGATAAGAAGACCATGGTGTTCATCGAGTCGATGGTGGTCAAGTCGCTGATCACCTCGCCCGAGAGCGGCATCAAGCTGCCCAAGGGCGAGCGTTCGGTGCGGGTGCACGGGCATGCCTGGGCCGGCGACAACTCGGTTTCCAGGCTCCATCTGTCGATCGACTTCGGCGTTACCTGGATCCATGCGAAACTGGACGCGCCGGCCAACCCGTACGCGTGGCAGAATTTTACGCAGACGGTGAAGCTGCCGCAAAAGGGCTACTACGAGATCTGGGCCCGGGCCACGGACGACCAGGGGCGCACGCAGCCTTTCGCCATCGCCTGGAACCCCAAGGGCTACATGAACAACTCCATGCACCGGATTTCGGTGTACGCGTCCTGAAGTTGCCAAGGCGGTTCCTCCCGGCCGCGATCGTCGCGGCCACGTTGGTCGGCTGGGGAGTTCTCTCCCCAGCCGTGCCGGCGGCCGAGCGGACCGCGTCGGGGACAGGGGAAGCCGAAGAATACGGCGGCCTTCCAGCGGGCCCGGGCCGCGAAGAGGTCTTCTACACCTGCCAGGCGTGCCATTCGCTGGCCATCGTCAAGCAGCAGGGCCTGGACCGGGACTCTTGGGACGAAACCCTGGTGTGGATGGTCGAGGAACAGACGATGGACCCCCTGGACCCGGAGGATCGGAAGCTGATCCTCGATTACCTGACCACCCACTACGGAAGGGATTCGTCGAAGCGCCGCCGGAAGATCAGGTGAGGCCGGCAACGGTTCGGCATTGGGAACGCCCTTTTCGGCAAACTGTCCGCCCGCCGGCGTCGGCTTGACACGGATCGTTATATTTCCGCAAATATCACGCTTTCAGCAGGGGAGCGCCGGTCGTGCCCAGGGACGTTGCGAAAATCTCCGCGGCCTTTGCCGGGGCGGCCCGGGCGGCCGCCCTGGCGGCGCTGGTATGGGGCGTCGGCGCATCGGCGTCATCCGCCCGTGCCGCCGAGGCGGCGCCGGCGGACAGCCCCCGGGTCATGGTGTTCGCCGCCGCCAGCACGACCGCGGCGCTGAGTGAGATCGCGGCCCGCTTCGCCGCCAAGGGCAAGGGCCGCGCCGTGATGTCGTTCGCCTCCAGTTCCACCCTCGCCAAACAGATCGCCAACGGCGCCCCGGCCGACATTTACCTCTCGGCCAATCCCGGGTGGATGGACTACCTGGCCAGGGAAAACGCCATCGAACCGGCGACGCGCCTGGATCTGCTGGGCAACCGGCTGGTCCTTGTCGCCCCCGCCGGGAGCGCGCTAAGGGTGCGCATCGCGCCGGCCTTTCCCCTGGCCGAGAAGCTGGGCGAGGGCAGGCTGGCCATCGGCGACCCGGACCACGTGCCGGCCGGCATTTACGGCCGCGCCGCATTGCGGCGGCTCGGCGCATGGCCGGCCCTCGCCGGCCGCGTCGCCCGCACCCAGGACGTGCGCGGCGCCCTCGCCCTGGTCGAACGCGGCGAGGCCGCGGCCGCCGTGGTCTATGCCACCGACGCCGCGCTCACCGGACGGGTGCGCGTGGTGGCGACCTTTCCCGCCGACAGCCACCCGCCGATCCGCTACCCCATGGCCATCGTCGCCGGCCGCGACCGGCCCGAGGTGCGCCGCTTTTTCCAATTCCTGACCTCGCCCGAGGCGGCCCGGGTGTTTACCGCACACGGGTTCACCGTGATCGCCCCGGCGGCGCGCCAATAGGACCGGGTTTAAGGGAAACACCGGCCCATGTGGAGCATCACCCCCCTCGAGATCGAGGCCATCGGCCTCAGCCTGCGCGTCGCCCTGTGGGCGGTGTTGTGGAGCCTGCCCCTGGGCATCGCCACCGCGTGGCTGCTGGCCCGGTGCGACTTTTTCGGCAAGACCCTGTTGAACGGCGTCGTCCATCTGCCCCTGATCCTGCCGCCGGTGGCCGTCGGCTACCTGCTGTTGATCCTGTTGGGACGGCGCGGGCCCGTGGGCGCGTGGCTTTTCGACGTGTTCGGCGTCACCGTCGCCTTTACCTGGAAGGGCGCCGCCATCGCGTCCGCGGTCATGGCCTTTCCCCTGATGGTGCGGGCCATCCGCCTTTCCCTCGAAACCGTGGATTACCGGCTCGAGGAAGCGGCGCGCACCTTGGGCGCCGGGCGGGCATGGGTGTTCCTGAGCATCACCCTGCCCCTCATCGCGCCCGGCATCCTGACCGGCACCATCCTTTGCTTCGCCCGCAGCCTGGGCGAGTTCGGCGCCACCATCACCTTCGTTTCCAACATCGCCGGCGAGACGCGGACCCTGCCGCTGGCGCTGTTCACCCTCACCCAGACGCCGGACGGCGAGCTCGGCGCCCTGCGCCTGATGATCATCTCGGTGGTCCTCGCCCTGGTCGCGCTGATCGCCTCGGAGGTGCTGGCGCGGCGCATCTCGGCGCGCATCGGAGGATGAGGTGATGGCGCCATCGGGGGACGGCGCCGTGCTGACGGTGGATGTGGGCCGCCGCTTCGGCGATTTCCGGCTCGACGTCCGCTTCACCGCCGAGGCCGGATTGACCGCGCTGTTCGGCCGTTCCGGGGCCGGCAAGACGTCCCTGATCAACCTGCTGGCCGGCCTCGAGCGCCCTGAGCGGGGCCGCATCAGCGTCGGCGACCACGTATTGTTCGATGCGGACGCCGGCATCGACGTGGCGCCGGATCGCCGCCGCCTGGGCTACGTGTTCCAGGAAGGGCGCCTGTTCCCCCACATGAGCGTGCGCGGCAACCTGACCTACGGCCAGCGCCTGTCGCCCAACGCCGGCCCCGGCCAGGACTTCGACCGCGTGGTCGACCTTCTCGACCTGCGCCGCCTGCTGGCGCGGCGGCCGGGAAACCTCTCCGGCGGCGAGAAGCAGCGCGTCGCCATCGGCCGGGCCCTGCTGGCCAACCCGCGGCTGCTGCTCATGGACGAGCCCCTGGCCTCGGTGGACGCGCCGCGCAAGGACGAGATCCTGTCCTTCATCGAACGCCTGCGCGACGAGGTGAAGCTACCCATCGTCTACGTCAGCCACGCCATGGACGACATCATCCGCCTCGCCGACACCATGGTCATCCTGTCCGACGGCGCGGTGGTCGCCACCGGCACGGTCGAGGACCTGATGAGCCGGCTGGATTTGCGTCCCCACACCGGACGCTACGAGGCCGGCGCCGTGCTCGCCGTCACCGTCGCCGGCCAGGACCTCACCTTCGGGCTCACCGAACTGGCCTTCGGCGCCAACCGGCTGGTGGTGCCCAGGCTGGACCTGCCCGGAGGCACGTCGTTGCGCGTGCGCATCCGCGCCCGCGACGTGTGGCTCTGCCTGACGCCGCCCGAGAGCATCAGCGGTCTTAATATCTTCAAAGGCCGGGTCGTGGAAATCGAAACCGGCACCGGGCCCCTGGCCGACGTGCGCCTCGACATCGGCGCGCCCCTGATCGCCCGCGTCACCCGCCGCTCCCTGCACGAGATGGCGCTGGAGCCCGGCAAGACGGTGCACGCCATGATCAAGGCGGTGGCCGTCGATCGCCCCAGCCTGGGCCGCCGCGGCACTCGCCCGCGTCGGGGGTAGAGGGCGGCCGGCCGGCCATCGAACAATCAAAGGAAAAGGGCCCGGCCGGCCTTGGTCGGGCCCCGTTCCAATTGGCGCGCCCGGCAGGGTTCATAGCTGCTGCATTGTTTTAGCCCGAGAGACAGTTAATCGCCTCATCCAGCTTCGGCGCGAGGTTGCTGACCATGCCTTCCAGCACGGCGAAGGACTCTCTTGGAACTTCTACACGATGCTCACCAAATGGTGACGCTCCATGAATCAGTAAGAGGTTCTTTCGCATCTCCCGAACGGACAAGTAGGCCAACATAACCTTCCCCACCTCTTCCGGCGGAAGCGCCCCGACCCTCGGGATAAGGGCATTATAAGCATCCGATAGGGGATCTGTTGGAACCAGGACCGCGCCGCTGCCGTCCTCCTCGCCCTTCTTGATCTTTTCAATTGCGTCCTCCAGCGAGCCCTTGATGATCTTCATCTCCGCAATGAGCGCAGCGCGGATGCTGGCGCGTTCGTCGTCCCGCATCCCCTCTCGGGCAAGCCGTGCGAGGCGGGCATTGACGATCAGTGTGACGATGATTCCTGCAAAACCAAGGACACCGACGATTGCCGTCTGAAAACGCTCAAGGTACTCGACCATGTGAGGAAATTCCTTGGCTGGCCTCGGGCGAGTGGCGCGCCCGGTTAACCGGCGGCGACCACAAAAAGGAAGGAGCCAGTTTCTTAGTGACAATCAACTATCACATTCAAACTCAATATCATGAAGCCCGTGTGTGCGAACTACCTTATCGATTGTCGCTTTTGCCTCAGCCACCCACTCACTATTTCTAAATGGCGAAGTTGGTGTGCCGTCATCAGTTTCAACAGTTAATACTTCAAATGCCAAATCAGTAAGGCCTTTAATTAGCGGAATATGCAGTGTCAATCGTACTTTTTTTCCCGGTTCAATTGGGAGTGTTGAATATCTTAATTCAATTATTCTTTCTATCAATTCCCTATCACTTATCTCTGGGTGTATTTTTTTGAACCCGGCGTATTGCACACAAGCCCAATTAGCTGTGCTTGGTATCGCACCCCGTCTGGCCATGAAACGCGTGAACCAACCCATGACAAAGGTCCCGGAATCAGTGAAAGAAGGCCACGTCGGCCTGACTAGGGGGGTGGCGCGCCCGGCGGGACTCGAACCCACAACATCCTGCTTAGAAGTCGTTTCCTTGGTGCAATTCGCCGCTACCAAATGACACACGATGAAACACCCCTCCCCTGCGGCAGGCAAGGCTTTCACGCGAGTCCGCCAGTGCATTTTGTCTCTTGCTGTTTCACACTGTTGCACCTAAATTACTACCCATAGGCATTTTGGGTAGCGGAGGACACCATGAGATTGACCGACCGGAGCGTGAAGGCACTCAAGCCGAAAGCCGAGCGATATGAGGTCTGGGAGGACGGCCGCACCGGCTTGGGCGTCCGCATCTCGCCTGCTGGGCGCAAGTCCTGGATTTACATGTACCGCTTTAGCGGCAAGGCCAGGCGGATGGGCCTCGGCACCTACCCGGCTATTGGCTTGGCCAGCGTCCGGGTCAAGCATGCCAGGGCTAAGGAACTGCTCGCGAAAGGCACGGACCCCGGCGCTCAGCAGACCGAGCGGAAGCAGGCCGAGCGCCAGGCCGATACCGTGGCCGATCTTGCCGAGGAATACCTGGAAAAGTGGGCGCGGCCACGGAAGCGCAGCGCCGCCGAAGATGAGCGTATTCTGAACAAGGACGTGCTGCCGGCATGGGGCAAGCGGAAGGCCAGGGATATCCGCCGTCGAGACGTGATCCTATTGCTGGACGGAATTGTGGAACGGGGGGCGCCCATCGGGGCGAACCGGACCTTGGGCATCATCCGGCGCATGTTTAACTTCGCCGTTGCCCGCGACATTCTCGACGCCACGCCCGTGGCGATGGTAAAGGCCCCGGCCAAGGAGAACCGGCGCGATCGCATTCTGTCGGCCGATGAGATGCGGACACTCTGGAACGGGCTTGAGGACGCCGCGATGAGCCCGGCCATCAAGTTGGTCCTCAAGCTTCAGCTTGTCACGGCACAGCGCAAAGGCGAAATTATCGGCGCCGCGTTCTCAGAGTTCGACTTAGAGGAAAAGGCTTGGACCATCCCGGCCGCGCGCGCCAAGAACGGAGTCACGCACAATGTTCCGTTGTCGCCGCTGGCCCTGGGCCTGATCGAGGAAGCAAAGTCCCTGGCCAACGAGTCCGGCTGGCTGTTCCCCTCGCCGCGTGGGGACGGTCATATCAACCCAAAGGCCGTGAACCATGCACTGTGGCGGGCCTGCATGCCGCCTGAGAAACGGCCCCAAGCCGCCCGGTTCTCAAAGACCCCTGCCATTGGCCTGACGAACATCGTGCCACACGATTTGCGCCGCACGGCGGCCAGCGGCATGACCGCGCTCGGCATCAATCGGCTGGTCGTCTCGAAGATTTTGAACCACGTCGATAATTCCGTGACAGCGATCTACGATCGCCACGGCTACGACCAGGAAAAGCGCCAAGCCCTTGAGGCTTGGGGACGACGGCTGCAAGAGATCATTGAAGGCCGAAAGGCGGACAACGTGGTGCCGTTGGTTTCCGCCTGAGGTATAGTGCTGCCGATACGGCCGGACCGATGAGCAAACGCCACGCCTCTGATTCGACCCGCCGTGAACAACCGCAAGATCGAGAGCATCACCGCTCCGGCGTGCTCATTCTGCAAACCGGATTTGGTGAGGAAACCTAAGCATGCCGATTGCGAAGGCGCGAGTGTCCAACGAGCTGAGCGTTCAACAACTTGTTGAGGCGCTGGTTTCGGAATGGACCGACGATGAAAACGACGTGCTCGCACACTTGGCTCGCCTGCTGGAAGCAGACAAGCGGGACCGCGGTCACGAGGGAATTGCCGTCTACTACAAGCATCCGCTGGGTGTGGAAAATGAAGACGGTTCAGTTAAGTACCACCCTCTAAAGATACCAGTTGATAAAGACGTGTTAGTTAACGTACTTTTTGGAATAACAGAAAACGACGACTGGAAAATTGAAGACAAGAGACTTTCCGTATATGCAGAGGATTACAAGCTGAAGGGTTTGCAACACACACAAAGACCATATGTGAGAATCGATGCATTACCAGAAAGTATTAATACCAAAGTTTCTTTACGTAATATTTTCGTGAACAAATTTGATATCACAAGTTTTCTGTTGGGCAAGAATTTGCCCGTTCCTCAAGGGTGGCGCAAAGCCGCGGCTCCGGGTGATGGATTAGGCCAGAGCGCCCAGAGCAAGGCTGCGTCGGGGACCACGCCTCACCGGGACGACAAAACTGGCAAGCGAATTCAGAGCGTCCTTGAGAAAGCGGCAGAAATAAAGGCGAGGAACCAGCACCTGAGCATTGCCGGGATCGCCAACCATCTAGCCAAGCGGGACACCATCGGAAAGTCCGAACGATACGGGTTCGAGTCCATCAGAAAAATCCTGTCAGGGACATTCGATCCGGCCAATAGGCGGGGCATCCGGGGCCTTGCGGCCTAAATGCCGCCGCAGGCAGACGGGATTACCAGATTACCTTTCCCGCCTCGCAACCATCTGTTTTCACTAGTCTTTTCTGACCCTGGTAAAGTTGTAATACCAACATTACCAGCGCATCTCTTAAGCAGTTCCATCCCCAACCAAGGGAGTGCTGCTTATGACAGACCGTTTCATCCGAGAACCCGAGCGCAAGCACATCACGGGGCTTTCCCGAACAACGTGCTGGCGTCTTGAACGGGAAGGCCTCTTTCCGAAACGCCGTCAAATCGCGCCCAATGCGGTCGCTTGGCTTGAGTCGGAAATCCAGGATTGGCTGCGAGAACGCGCCGAGAATAAGGAGGCCGGGCAGCGACTTCCGGCCCCCGGAGGAAGCCATGGCCAGGCGCCAGCGCGAGGTCCTGGACCTTCTGAGGGAGCGGGGAGCGCGCGGCGCAACGCGGCTCGACGCCCCGGGGCACCTGTCCCTGAGCCTGTCGCAACGCATCTGCGAGCTTCGGCAGATGGGCTACCGGATCGACACGGTGCGCGAGGAAGCGGGTGACGTGTGGATCGCCCGCTACGTGTTGGTAGAAGAGGCCGGTACACCTTGCGATCAGGACGGCACGCTTGTGGGCGGGGATAAAGCCCAGGAGGTGGTGTGATGGACGCTGTTGAAGCAGTTGAGCGCGCATCTGGGGCAGCCACGCCACAGGGAGACCCGAGCCGGGAGGACGCTGAACAAGATCACTCCCAGCGGCCACGGTGGCCCTTTCGCGTAACCGCTAAGGGCGTCGAAAGGCGTGTCGAATCCGATGATGGCTCCGAATGGCATTGGTTCTGCTCGCACCTCGAAGTCGTGGCCGTAACTCGCAATGCCGATGGCGAAGATTGGGGCCGCTTGCTCGTCGTAACCGACCGCGACGGTCGCCGGCACGAGTGGGCAATGCCGATGCAGATGTTGGCCGGTGAAGGAGCCGTCTATCGCGAATGCCTTTTGTCTCTTGGCCTGGAACTGGCACCCGGATCGTTCGCCAGAAAGGCGCTTCACGAGTACATAGCTACGGCCCGTCCCAAGGATCGGGCGCGCTGCGTGTCCCGCATCGGCTGGCACGATGGCGTCTTCATTTTGCCCGATACAACCTTTGGCGACACCGGAGGCGAGCGTGTCCTTTTGCAAACAGCGACCGGCGGCAATCACGCCTTTCGCGTCTCTGGAAGCCTAGAGGACTGGCAAGACCAAATCGGACGTTACTGCGTCGGCAACACCCGTCTCGTGTTCGCCGTTTCGGCTGCCTTCGCCGCACCCTTGCTCTACGTGGCCGCTGCCGAAAGCGGTGGATTCAATTTGATCGGCCCGAGCCAGACCGGAAAGACGACGGCGCTTCGCGTGGCCGGTTCCGTTTGGGGCGGCGGTGGCATCAACGGTTTCATAAAGACTTGGCGTGCGACCGCAAATGGCTTGGAAGGTACGGCCAAAGACCATTGCGACGTTCTCCTGTGCCTGGATGAGATGAGCCAAGTGGATGGACGGGAGGCCGGGGAGATCGCGTACATGCTGGCCAACGGCGAGGGCAAGCAACGGGCACGCCGCGACGGCTCCGGGAGACCGCCAGCCCAATGGCGCTCTCTGTTCCTGAGCACTGGCGAGATAGGGCTTGCCGACAAGATGGCCGAAGCCGGAAAGTTCGCCAGGGTCGGACAGGAGGTAAGGCTTGCCGATCTCCCGGCCGATGCCGGGGCGAGGCTCGGTCTGTTCGAGGCTCTGCACGACTTCCCGTCGCCGGATGCCTTTGCGCGACACCTCCGGGACGCGACCGGCCGCTATTACGGGGAGCCCGCACGGGCCTTTCTCAAGCAGTTGACGGCAGTCGAGCTAAACGCGCGCGCGGATGCCACTACCAAATCGCGGGATCGCTTCATGGCAACGCATGTACCGCCGGACGCTTCTGGCCAAGTCATATCCGTCGCCGCGCGGTTCGGGCTGATAGCGGCGGCAGGCGAGCTTGCAACCGAGATGGGGATCGTCCCTTGGCCCGAAGGCGAAGCCACGAGGGCAGCGGAAACATGCTTCATGGCGTGGTTAGAGCGGCGTGGCGGTACTGGGTCGCTTGAGGTCGAAAAGGGAATTGCCAAAGTGCGATGGTTCCTTGAGAAGTTCGGGGACAGCCGGTTTGAGTATCTGTCGAAGGAACCTGAATTGCGATTTCGTCCACCGTTCAATCGGGCGGGGTTCCGGAAGGAGAACAGCGACGGCCTGATGGAATACTTTGTGCTGCCCGAGGTGTGGCGCTCCGAGGTCTGTGCCGGGTTCGATCACCGGGCGGTAGCACGGGCAATGGCCGAGCGTGGATTGTTGTTGCCCAGCCCAGACGGACGCATACAGCGTAAAGAAAGGGTCGGCGGCCCGGACACGAATTGGGTTTACCGAATTACCGCCGCGATCTTCGACGATCCCGACAACCCGGCTTCGCCCGAAAATATTGGGGACGCTGGGGACAACGGGGACACGCAATGAAAACCTCAGTGATAGCACCGCACATGGGGTTGCTGTCGTTGTCCCCGGCTGCTCCCGAGAACTGGGGACGTTGGGGACAGGGCTGGGGTCGTCCCCGCTGTCCCCGGATTGCCGCTGGCCCTTGGGGACGCCGAACGCAGCAGCGATCCCGGATGTCCCCGCAGTCCCCACTGTCCCCATAGATTTGGACGGTGCGGAGACCGTGTGGCCGTGGTTGACATACAGTTCCTGCGTCTCAGCGAGAACTGGGCGCTCGCATTCGACAAGAACCAGTGGATCGTTCAAAAGCGCAAGGCCCCCAGCAAGACGGGCGGGGCGTGCAGATGGGCTGGGGTGTCCTTCGTCGGCTCGAACAAAGACATCCTCTGGCGCGTGCTGCGGGAGAAGGGGGCCGAGGTTGACCACGCCGCGCGGGAGTACATCGACGCTATGCCCGATACGTTCCGGGAATGGATTTCAATGCCCGCTGAGAGGCGATTTAAGGCGGGTCACAGCGCGATCTCGGGTGTGGTGGTGGGGAGGATTGCCCCGGCACCGGAACGAAGCCGTGACCGGGCAAAAAAAGCCGCATGAATTTGGAGGGGGATCGCGACCGGATTGCACTCGACCGCCATTT
>JACZWD010000174.1 GCA_022572335.1 Pseudomonadota bacterium | reverse complement strand
CCAGGCCTATCTGGGGCTGACCTGGGAGTGGGGGTTCTGGCGCCGCGCCTTCGCGGAATTCAGTCTCGGCGGCGCGGTCCACGACGGCGAATTGACGACGAATATCGTGGGCCGGACCAAGAAGGAACTGGGGTGCCGCGTCCTGTTCCGCGAATCCGTCGCCATCGGGTACAAGTTCGCCGGTCCCCATTCGGTGATGGTGCACCTCGACCACATGTCCAACTCCGGTATCTGCGAGCAGAACGAGGGCCTGGAAAATGTGGGGGTCCGGTACGGATACCGTTTCTGAAGCGCGCCGCCGGGCGCCGTGAAACCGGGGCTCAGGTATCAGCGCGCCATGCCTTTCCCGCCGCCGTTTGCCCGATCGGCGAGAAACGTGAGCAGAATCTCCACTTCGTCCGGGTCCTTCACGCAGTAGTCGGCGGCGGGCGGTCCGTCGCCGTCCACCCCGTCGGTGACGTAGACGCGGATGCCCCGCCCCTCGAGGGCGTTGAACGCGTCCTCGTCGGTGATGTCGTCGCCGACGTAGACGGGCACCACGTCGGGTCCGTCGAGATCCAGCGCCTTCAGCATCCACAACACCGCCTTGCCCTTGTCCCAGTCGAGCCCCGGCAGAATCTCGTAGACCTTCTTTCCGGAAACGCCGCGCAGGCGCGGATGGCTCGCCAGGAGCCCCTCGACGGCGGCCTTGACGGCGACCGCGCCGGCCTCGTCGGTCAGGCGGTAGTGGACGGCGACGGAGCACGATTTGGGTTCGATGATGACGCCCTCCACCGGCCCCAGTTTGCGCTCCAGCGCCTCGCCAACCTCCTCCAGGAGGTCATGGAACTTGGTGCAGTCGGCGAGAGGTTCCGTGCCGTCGTCCGGCCAGGCGATGTCGAAGCCGTGACTGCCGGCGTAGACCAGGGTGTCCAGTCCCACCCGCTCATGCACGTCCTTGCGGTCGCGCCCGCTGATGACGATGACCGGACAGCGTTCGGCCAGGGCGCCGACGGTCCGGCGCATGGAATCGGAAAGTGCGGCCATGTCCGGGCGGTCGACGACGGGCGCCAGCGTGCCGTCGAAATCGAGGAACACGGCAAGCCGCTTCCCCTCAAGGCGGGCCGCCAGTTCGTTACGGTGCGACAGGGCGGACGGCAGCGCGGGTTCTTTCGGGTTCACCTCGATGGTCTCCGGTTCCAGGACACGTCGGCGTCGGGCCGGCGGCCCGCCGGACGGCCGGCGATGCCGCGAAGCGCGGACGTTCTTGCCTGCGAAAAAGCCAACATGCAAGCGGTATTCCCTTAAGCGCCCTTCGCCATCCCGCCATGGTCCCCGGCGCCCCGCGGCGGCAACCCGACGCGCCAGTGGATGCTCCATCCCGAATACGGTAAGCGTTTTAGGATATCCTTAACGATACGCAAGAACCGCAAACGGGCCGTGTCCGGTATGTAGGTTCGGAAACCCCGTCCGGCGATGCCTTCGGGTGTATATAGTCAAACGCGGGATGGGAGTCGTGGCTTTTGCGGGCCGGGGTCCGGCTTTTGCAAAATGTGTGACAGGGTGGAACGGGCCGGGTACTCTCGCCCGCCATTGGCAAGCCGGGTCGTACGCATGCACCGGAAGCGGATTTCGAGTCTCATCTCAGCCCCGACGGCGGTCCTGATATTCGGCCTCCTTCTGCCGGCGCCCGCCGTCGGGCAGGCGGCAGGGTGGCGCGGCCCCGGCGGGGACCACGGCCGAGGTTTCCCTGGGCGACCTGGAGGCCCTGGCCGCCACCATCGAGGACGAGGCCGGGCGCAAGCGGCTCGTCGCCCGCATCCGGGCCCTGATCGCGGCGCAAAAGAGCGTCACCGAAGAACCGGCCGTGGAAAGCCTGGGCGCCGGTTTCATCGACCGGCTTTCTAAGAACGTCAAGGAAAGCAGCGGCCAGCTGGCGGCGGCGGTGCAGACGTTGAGCGACCTGCCGGGGCTGGCGGCGTGGGTGCGCGCCCAGGCGGGCGACCCCGACGCCCGTGCCCTGTGGCGGGATCTCGTGCTCAAGCTGGCGCTGGTTCTGGCCGTTGGCTGGGGCGCCCAGCGTCTGGTGCGTTTCCTGCTCGGACGCACGCGCCGGGCGCTGGAGGGCCGGGATACCGACAGCCTGCTGGTGCGCATACCCGTGCTCGCCGGACGCACGGTGCTGGACGTGGTCCCCATCGCCGCCTTCGCCGGCGCCGCGTACGGCGCGCTGCCGCTGACCCAGCCCGGGCCCGAGGTCTACGTGGTGGCGCTCACCGTCATCAACGCCTACCTGATCGTGCGGGTAACGTTGGTGGTGGCGCGCATGCTGCTGGTGCCCGCGGTGCCGTCCTTGCGGGTGCTGCCGATCGGCGGCGAGACCGCCAACTACCTGTTCATCTGGATCCGGCGCCTGGTCTGGGTGGCGGTGGCCGGCTACTTCCTGGCCGAGGCGGCATTGCTTCTCGGCCTGCCCGCGGGCGGCCACGCCGGCCTGCTGCGCCTGCTCGGCCTGCTGGTCAGCGGCATGGTGGTCGTTTTCATCCTGCAGAACCGCGCCGCCGTCGCCGGCTGGATGCGCGGCGCCGCCGGTACGGGGCCGGGCCGGTTCGGCGTGCGCAACCTGCGCGCCCGGTTCGCCGACATCTGGCATGTGCCCGCCATCATCTACGTGGCCGGCGTGTACGGCGTCTGGGCGCTGGGCGTCGAGGGCGGGTTCCAGTTCATGGCCCGGGCCACCGTCGCCACGGTGGCGACCCTGACCGTGGCGGGGCTGGCGGCGTATGCGCTGCGGCGGGCCATGAGCCGCGGCTTCGCCGTCAACGAAGAGGTCAAGGCGCGCTTCCCGACCCTGGAGGGCCGCGCCAACCGGTACCTGCCGGGCCTGCATGTGGGACTGCGCTGGGTGATCTACGCGGTGGCCGCGCTCGCCGTGCTGCAGGCCTGGGGCATCGACGCCTTCGGCTGGCTGGAGACGCCGTTCGGGCGGCGGTTGACCGAAAGCGCGTTCAGCATCGCCACCGTCATGGTCCTGGCGCTGATCGCCTGGGAGGCGATCAGCGCGGCGATCGAGCGCTACCTGACCCGGACCGATGCGGACGGAACCCCGATCGAGCGCGGCGCCCGGATGCGCACCCTGTTGCCGCTTCTGCGCAACGCGGTGCTGGTGGTGCTGACGGTGATGGTGAGCATGATCGTGCTCTCGGAGCTCGGCGTCGACATCGCGCCGCTGCTGGCGGGCGCCGGCGTGATCGGTCTGGCCATCGGCTTCGGCGCCCAGAAGCTGGTCCAGGACGTGATCACCGGCGTCTTCATCCTGTTCGAAGATTCCATCTCCGTCGGCGACGTGGTCAAGGTGAGCGGGCTGGCCGGCGTGGTGGAGGCGCTGTCCATCCGCTCCATACGGCTGCGCGATCTTTCGGGCAACGTGCACACCGTCCCCTTCAGCGCCGTCGACACGATCACCAACATGACCAAGGAATTCTCGTACTACGTCTTCGAGGTCGGCGTGGCCTACCGCGAAGACACCGACGAAGTGGCCAAGGTGCTCAAGCAGATCGGCGCCGAAATGCAGGACGACCCCGAATTCGGGCAGTTGATTCTGGCGCCTTTCGAGGTCCTGGGCGTCGACCAGTTCGCCGATTCTGCCGTTATCATCAAGGCCCGCTTCAAGACCGCGCCGATCAAGCAGTGGACCGTGGGACGCGAGTTCAACCGGCGCATGAAACAGAGGTTCGACGAACTCGGGATCGAGATCCCCTTCCCCCACACCACCATCTACTTCGGCGAGGACAAGCACGGCGAGGCGCCGGCGGCCCGCATCCGCACGGAGCCGGAGGCCGACCCCCGGCGCGCGGCGCGGCCTAAGAAGCGGCGCAAACGCGCCGCCGCGGACATCGTCGAGCTGCCGATGCACGAGGACGGGGCCGACGACGGCCGTTAGGGGCCGGGTATTGCGCGCGGCGACGGGTCTCTTGATTTTTGGATTCCTCGGCGGTCCTCCGCGTCCTCTGCGTTTAAAATCTTAACGCGGAGGACGCAAAGGGACGCGGAGGAAACCTAAGAAACCCCTTCCCCGCGAAGGCGCAAAGCACGGCCCGTCGCACAGGGACCGGGCGTCTCTTGCGCCTTGGTGTTCTCGGCGGTCGGCCTGGGAATTCCCGGGGAGAGTGCCGTGGCGGTTGGGGGGTGTCCCCCCGGCCACGTATGCGGGGGGCGCGCCCGGAACCACGAAAAAAAAGACCCTGGACGCCGCACCGAAAAACATATAAAGACATGTTTATATATACAATCCTACTTAGGTTCATGGCATGGGTTCTTTGGCAGGAGGACTGCGGTGCAACCCCTGTTGACGGCTTTGCGGGCGGTGGCGGAACCGACGCGCCTGCGTCTGCTGGCGCTCAGCGCCCGCGGCGAACTGGCCGTCGGCGAGATGGCGCAGATCCTCGGCCAGAGCCAGCCCAGGGTATCGCGCCACCTCAAGCTTCTCGCCGAGGCCGGCCTGCTGGACCGCTTCCGCGAGGGTAGCCGGATCTACCACCGTCTGGTCCAGGAAGGGCCCGGGGCCGAGGTCGCCCGGCACCTGATCGCCATGTTGCCCGAGGATGACCAGGATCTGGCCCTCGATCTGGAGCGCCTGGCCGGGGTCAAGGCGGAGCGGGCGCGGGCGGCGGCGGCCTATTTCCGCAGGAACGCCGCCCGTTGGAACGAACTGCGCTCCCTCTATGTGGACGAACGCGAGGTCGAACGGGTGCTCGCCCGGCTCCTGCCCGCCCAGGGCATCCGCGACCTGCTCGACGTGGGCACCGGGACCGGGAGCATGCTCGAGCTTTTCGGCCCGCGGGTGACCCACGCCCAGGGCATCGACCTGTCGCGCGAGATGCTGGCCGTGGCGCGGGCCAACCTGGAACGGACCGGCCTGAAGAACTGCGTGGTGCGCCAGGCCGATATGTTTCAGCTGCCCTTTCGGGGCGCTTCGTTCGACGCCGTGACCATCCATCAGGTGCTGCACTATGTCGACGATCCCGGCCCGGCGATCGCCGAGGCGGCGCGGGTGCTGCGCCCCGGCGGGCGGATGCTGGTGGCGGACTTCGCGCCCCACGACCTCGAATCCCTGCGCACCGAACACGAACATCGCCGGCTCGGTTTCGGCGATTCCGAGGTCGCCGGATGGTTCGCCGCTGCCCATCTTGTCACCCGGGAGGTCGTACACCTGCCCGGCGACCCCCTGACCGTGACCGTGTGGCTGGCGGCCAAGCCGGAGGGGACGCCGGAGTTATGACGTCGATGAAAAAAAAGAACGCGGGGGCGCCGGCCGCCCGGCCGTCCCTGGCCGTGGCGGCGCCCCTTCCCCGCGACGTCCGGGTGTCGTTCGAGTTTTTTCCGCCGAAGACGGAGAAGATGGAGGAGATCCTGTGGGACAGCATCCAGCGCCTGGCGCCCCTTGAGCCGGCCTACGTCTCGGTCACCTACGGCGCCGGGGGCTCGACCCGCCAGCGCACCCACGCCACGGTGGTGCGCATCCGCCGGGAAACGGTGCTGGAGCCGGCCGCCCACCTCACCTGCGTCGGCGCGATGCA
>JACZWD010000173.1 GCA_022572335.1 Pseudomonadota bacterium | reverse complement strand
ACACGACCAAACCTGCGTTCAGACGCCACTCGGGCTCACGCCCGCTCCGCAGCGGGTTGCGGCATGCGCCGCAACCAGAGCGCGTCAAGTTCGAATGATTCCATTCAAACTTGACGCGCTCTAGCCGGCTCACGAGGGCGCCCCCCTGAGAAGCGCCGCCGCCGCCGCCGGGTCGATCCGGCCGTCGTAGATGGCACGGCCGCTGATGATGCCTTCCAGCGCGCCCTCCGCGGTCTCTTTCAGTTCGCGTAATTCCGCCATCGACGACACGCCGCCGGCGGCGATGACCGGTGTCGAGACGGCGCCGGCCAGCACCAGGGCGGCCCCGATGTCGAGGCCCTCCATGACGCCGTCGCGGTCGATATCGGTGTAGACGATGGCGGCGACGCCGGCGTCCTCGAACTCGAGCGCCAGGTCCAGGGCCTTCATCTCGGAGAGCTCGGCCCAGCCCTCGACGGCAACGAAGCCGTCGGCGGCGTCGATCCCCACCGCCACCCGGCCCGGATGCAGGTGGCAGGCCTCCTTTACCAGATTCGGATCGTGCAGCGCCGCGGTGCCCAGGATGACCCGCCGCACGCCGCTATTCAGCCAGTGGGCCACCGTCTCCAGGTCGCGAATGCCGCCGCCGAGCTGCACCGGGATGTCCACGGCCTCCAGGATGGACACGACGGGGTCCGTGTTGACCGGGCGGCCGAGGACGGCGCCGTCCAGATCGACCACATGCAGCCATTCGCATCCGGCCTCCATGAAGATGCGGGCCTGGGCCGCGGGATCGGTGTTGAAAACGGTGGCCTGGCGCATGTCGCCGCGCACCAGCCGCACGCACTGGCCTTCCTTGAGATCGATGGCGGGAAAGAATATCATTTCGATGCCGATACCATCCGCACCCGTTCCTCACGGGCGCCAGGTCAGGAAATTGGTGATCAGGCGCAGCCCCGTGGCCTGGCTTTTCTCCGGGTGGAACTGGGTTCCGACCATGTTGTCGCGCCCGACCACGGCGGTAACCGCGCCTCCGTACTCGACGGTGGCCAGCACGTGCGCCGGGTCGGCGCAGGCGTACCCGTAGGAGTGCACGAAGTAGGCGTGCGAACCGGCGGCAATGCCCTCGAATACCGGATGGACGGGCCCCTTCAGGCACAACTCGTTCCAGCCCATGTGCGGAATCTTGAGCGATCGGTCGGCCGGCTCCAGGGCCACGACCGCTCCCGGGATCCACCCCAGGCCGGCGTGCTCACCGTGCTCGCGCCCGGTGGTGGCCATCAGCTGCATGCCTACGCAGATGCCGAGAAACGGCTTGGCCTGCCGGACCACCGCCCTTTCCAGGGCGTCGGCCATGCCGGGAAGGGCCTCCAGGCCCTGCTTGCAGTCGGCGAAGGCGCCGACCCCCGGCAGCACCACGTGGCTCGCCCTCACGACATCGTCGGCGCGGGCGGTGACCTCCACCGTGAGGTCGAGCCCGGCGGCGGCGACGGCGTGTTCGAAGGCCTTGGCGGCGGAGCGCAGGTTGCCCGATCCATAATCGATGATGACGACGCTCATCGGCTGAGTTCCGCCGCCAACTCCGGCTCGCCGTCGAGGAAGCGCCATTCGGCGGCCTCGCGCCCGGCGCCCGAGACCACCGCGGCGAGGGTGAAGTGCCGGCGGGCGAGCCCGCGGCGCCGGAGATCGTTGGCGACGAAGCCGACGATCGCCGCGAAGCCGGCCGCTACCGCGCCCTGGCTGAGCCCGTCCAGGCGCAACGCCATCCCCGTCCCGCCCAAGGCGAGGCCGGCCACCAACAGGACCAGCGCCGCCAGCCACAGCCGGTGCCACAGGGCCCACAGCGGCCCAAGGAAAAACGCCGGCCAACAGAAACCCTCCTTGATCAGGACGAGATCGCTGTCGGCCTCCGGACCATGGCGGCGGACGTGAACGGTGTAAAGGCGCATGGCTCCCGGTGTCAAATCACAGCGAACCGCCCAGCACCCCCTTGGTGGACGGCACCGCGCCGGCGCTGCG
Organism: Pseudomonadota bacterium; assembly: GCA_022572335.1. Classification (GTDB taxonomy): domain Bacteria; phylum Pseudomonadota; class Alphaproteobacteria; order Rhodospirillales; family 2-02-FULL-58-16; genus JACZQZ01. Next base: position 3,573 of record JACZWD010000173.1, on the reverse strand, counting down.
GGGGTCGATCTCCCACGCCTCGCGCAGCGCCCGGGCCAGGCCCTTGAAACAGGACTCGACAATGTGGTGGCTGTTCTCGCCATACAGGTTCTGCACGTGCAGGGTCAGCCCCGCGTGCTGGGAAAAGGCCTGGAACCACTCCTTGAACAGCTCGGTATCCATCTCGCCCAGCTTGGGCTGGGGGAAGACCACCCGCCAGATCAGGTAGGGGCGGTCCACGGCGTCGAGCGCCACCCGGGTCAGGGCCTCGTTCATGGGAATCAACGCGGAACCGAACCGTTTGATTCCCTGGGCCTCGCCGAGGGCCTGTTTGACCGCCTGGCCGATGACGATCCCGGTGTCCTCGGTGGTGTGGTGGAAGTCGATGCCGAGGTCCCCGGTGGCCTTCACCTCGAGGTCGATGAGACTGTGGCGCGCCAGCTGCTCGAGCATGTGATCGAGGAAACCGATGCCCGTGGACACGTCATAGCGGCCGGTCCCGTCAAGGTTGACGGTCACGGCGATCTCCGTCTCCTTGGTTTTGCGCTCGACGGTGGCCCTGCGCATGGTGCGTCCCCGGTTGAAATCCGCCGGTCCTTGTAACAGGAACGAAGGCGAACCGCCAGTCCGCGCCGCGGGAAACGCCGACGGAGCCCGGGGAAGCGGGTTCGCGATTTTCCCACGGCGCGGACGGCACGGAAGACGGCGCGCCGGTGTCGCCCATACGGCGGCGGGCCTTGACCGCACGACTTCCCGAGCCTAATTCATAGACCGCAATCGTCGGGTATGGTTCCGGGCCGCGGGCGCCGCTTGCGTCCCTGTTTTCCGGATACGCAGGGCATCATGGCATACGGCAGCGAGCAACTCTGGCACGGCACGACCATCCTCTCGGTGCGCAAGGGAAACGCCGTGGTCATCGCCGGCGACGGGCAGGTGAGCCTGGGCGACACCGTGGTCAAGGCCAACGCGAATAAAATCCGCCGGCTGGGCGACGGATCGGTGATCGCCGGCTTCGCCGGCGCCACCGCCGATGCCTTCACCCTTTTCGAGCGCCTGGAAGGCAAGCTTGAGCAATACCGCGGGCAGCTCACCCGGGCCTGCGTGGAGATGTCCAAGGACTGGCGCACGGACCGCTACCTGCGCCGGCTCGAGGCGATGATGGCGGTGGCCGACAGGAACGGCTCCCTGGTGCTCACCGGCACCGGCGACGTGCTGGAACCCGAGGACGGGCTGATCGGCATCGGCTCGGGCGGGAATTACGCCCTGGCCGCGGCGCGGGCGCTCCTCGATCACGACGACATGGACGCCGAGGCCATCGCCCGCAGGGCCATGGAGATCGCCGCCGGAATCTGCGTCTACACCAACGACACCATCACCATCGAATCCCTATGACCAGCTTCACTCCGCGCGAGATCGTCTCCGAGCTGGACCGCTACATCATCGGCCAGACGGACGCCAAGCGCGCCGTCGCCATCGCGCTCCGGAACCGTTGGCGGCGCCTGCAGCTGGACGATGACCTGCGTGACGAAGTCCTGCCCAAGAACATCCTGATGATCGGCCCCACCGGCGTCGGCAAGACCGAGATCAGCCGCCGCCTGGCGAAGCTGGCCCAGGCGCCGTTCATCAAGGTGGAGGCCACCAAGTTCACCGAAGTGGGCTACGTCGGGCGCGACGTGGAGCAGATCATCCGCGACCTCCTGGAGATGGCCGTCCAACAGTGCCGCGAGCGCATGCGCCGCCAGGTCGTGGCCAAGGCCGAGCTCAGCGCCGAGGAACGGGTGCTCGACGCCCTGGTCGGCGATGGGGCGAGCCGCGACACCCGGGAGAAATTCCGCAAGATGCTGCGCGACGGGGAACTCGACGACAAGGAGGTGGAGATCCAGGTGGCCGATCACGGCGGCGGCGGGATGCCCACCTTCGATATCCCCGGCATGCCCGGCGCCCAGATGGGCATGATCAATCTGAACGAGATGATGGGCAAGGCCTTCGGCACGCAAATGAAACCGAAGCGCATGACCGTGAGCGAGTCCCATGACGTGCTGATCGCCGAGGAGGGCGACAAGCTGTTGGACGAGGACAAGGTGGTCAAGCAGGCCATCGACATGGTGGAGAACAACGGCATCGTCTTTATCGACGAGATCGACAAGATCACCGTGCGGTCCGAGCGGATCGGCGCCGACGTCAGCCGCGAGGGCGTGCAGCGGGACCTTCTGCCCCTGATCGAGGGAACCACGGTGGCCACCAAGCGGGGCACCATCAAGACCGACCACATCCTGTTCATCGCGTCGGGCGCCTTCCACATGTGCAAGCCGTCGGACATGCTGCCCGAACTGCAGGGACGGCTGCCCATCCGGGTCGAGCTGCAGGCGCTGACGCGGGACGACTTCGTGCGCATCCTCACCGAGCCCGAGGCCAGCCTGATCAAGCAGTACATCGCCCTGATGGCGGTGGAGGACGTGACCCTGGAGCTCACCGACGACGCCATCGGCGAAATCGCCGACCTGGCCGCCGAGATCAACCACGGGGTCGAGAACATCGGCGCCCGGCGGCTGCAGACGGTGATGGAGAAACTGATGGAGGACATCAGCTTCACGGCGTCCGAGCGCAACGGGGAATCGATCACCATCGACGCCGAATTCGTGCGCAAAAAGGTCGGCGAACTGGCCAAGGACGTGGACCTGAGGAAGTATATTCTGTAGGGCGGCTGGGCGCGGTCCCGTAAATGGGCCGCCCGGCCTTCGGCCCTCAGTGGGTCGGGCCCTTTTTCGGGACCATGCGGCCGCGGATTTCCGCCAAAACCCAGTCGATGGTGTCCTCGTCCAGCGCACCGATGTTTTCCGCCAGCAGGTTGGCGAGTTCGGTCGCCCTGGCGCTCAGCCCCGCGGTGTCCACGACGACGCGCGGATGGGAAAGCTCGGCCAGGCGCTTGAGCTCCTCGGCTTCGTCCCAGATGAGGTCGAAGTAGCCGCAGATCTGCATGATCAGGCCCGGCCCGGGGCGGCCCCGGTTGCCGTGCTCGAGGGCCGAGAGATAGGCCGACGAGACGCCGAGATCGCCGGCCATGGCCTTCAGCGTGATGCCGCGGCGGGTCCTGAGCGCCCGGATTTTCTGGCCGAACGGGGTCACCGGCCCCTCCCCGACGAGGACATCCCCCGCCGCCCTTCCGGTTGCCGACCGTGGCTCACCGTTTCCTCTTCAACAGCAGATAGAGCGCCCCGTCGCCGCCGTCCCGGGGCGTCGCATGGGTGAACGCCACGATGCGTTCGCGCAAATCCGGCTGGTTGAGCCAGCGGGGCACGGCGGCGCGCAGCACCCCGACGGTGCCGTCCGGGCGCAGACCCTTGCCGGTGATCACCAGCACGCAGCGCCGCCCCGCCGCCTGGGACCCCTGGACAAAGGCCGAAAGCGCCCGGTGGGCCTCCTCCTGGGTCAGGCCGTGCAGGTCCATGCGGGCCTCCACGGCCAACTGGCCCCGCTTGAGCCGTTTGGCCGTGCGTTTATCCACGCCCACCCGGTCGCCGGGACCGATCTCGGGCAGGCGCGGTGCCGGGGGCGGCCCCGGGGGCGCGGGCCGGGACCGGGCGACCGGCGGCG
>JACZWD010000172.1 GCA_022572335.1 Pseudomonadota bacterium | reverse complement strand
AGCGACCCTTGGTATAAGGTGTCGTACCACCGATCATCCGGTACGGGCAATAGGGAACGAAATTGAGGCGATTCCACACCGCTTTGCCGAGCCAGCCCGCCAAGTGGGCCATGGCGGTATCGGCATGATGACCAGATCGAGTTCGTCCACTACGGCCGCCCTATCGGCGAAATCACGGACATGACTGCCGAGCCCGACCACGACTGGAAAAGCGCCGCTGGTCTCCAGTTCCTGTTCCAAGGGTCCCTTGTGCAGGTTGTAAATTTGAACTGCAGGCACATCGCTCGGTTTCAGAAACCGCTCGATCGTCGTCGAGCGCCATCTGTTGTCTCTGAAAGTGAGGCTGCCGCACCAGATGATACCGACCTTGAAACGGTTGCCGGCACGCCGAATGACGGGACGGAAGCGGCGCCGGGATTCCGCGGGGATGGGCAACCTCGGGGGCGGTGGCAGGTTCCGGCTCGGTGTCCTCGTTTTGATCTCCGAAGGGGTAGGGCGGTATGTCACAGCGATCCGGTTTCTCCCGCATCTGGGAAATCGGCATGGGCTTTCGGGCTGCCAAGACACTATCTTACCGCGGTCGAGTTCGACCTGTTCACCAAGCTCGGTCGAGACTCCATGGACGCCGGGCAAATTCGGGAAACTCTTGCATTACACCCTGGCGGAATTCGGGATTTTTTGGACGCGCCGATGGCACTCGGGCTGTTGGAGCGCGAGATCGACGGCCCCGGGAATCCAGGCTTCTTCCGCGAACCGACCGTTCGATAAACCGCCCGACTATCGCCCGCGACCGATTAATACCAAGGGACGCTGATCATGACCCGACGAGCCGGCTTACCAAGGTTTTCGGCCCTAAGCGTGCGCCGTGGCGATGGGGGGCATCGCAAAGCGTGCGCGACGCCGTCCGAAAGCCTTGGTAAGCCGCCGTTGCGGTCGCGTATGCGGCCCGTCGGAGGGCGTCGAAAAGTTTTGACGATGCACCGCATCGCCGGCAACGTTCCTCCTGCCCGACGAGCCGCCTACGCGATCTCTATGAGTCATGATCAGCGACCCTTGGTATAACGCCGGCGCGCTTGCGCAACGGTCAGCGGATCAATTCGGAGATTTACGACATCCCGCCATGAAGCGGAACCCCACCCCGATCCCGCGCTACCGCCCGTTCACGGGCCCCGCGGTGTTCTCCCAGGGATTCCGGCCCTTCTTCCTGCTCGCGGGCATATGGGCGGTCGCGGCGCTGGCGCTGTCATTCGGCATGTTCCAGGGCTGGATCGCGCTGCCGACGGCCTTCGGGGTGGTCGAATGGCATTACCATGAGATGCTGTTCGGCTACGTCGCGGCGGCGATCGCCGGGTTTCTGCTGACCGCGATTCCGAACTGGACGGGCGGCCTGCCGTTGCAAGGGGCGCCGCTGATCGGGCTGGTGGCGCTGTGGATCGCCGGCCGGGTCGCGGTGATGGGATCGGATTGGATCGGGGCCGGGGCGGCGGCGGTGATCGATCTCGGGTTTCTGGTCGTCTTGGGCGGCGTCACGGCGCGCCAGATCGTCTCCGGACGGAACTGGCGCAACCTGCCGCCGGTGCTGGCGATCGCCCTGTTCCTGGTGTGCAACGCGCTGTCGCACGCGGTGGTGCTGGGCCTGGTCGACGCCGACGGGGTGGCGCGACGGGGCGGCATCGCCGTCGTGGTCATGCTGATCGTGCTGATCGGCGGCCGTATCATCCCCAGCTTCACCCGGAATTGGCTGGCCAAGCGCAAGGCCGAGGCCCTGCCGGCCCGCTTCAACAGCTTCGATCGCATCGCCCTGGGCACCACGGTGCTGGCGCTGGGCTATTGGACCGTCGCCCCTGACGACACCGTTGCCGCTGCCCTTGCGGCCCTTGCGGCCGTCGTCAACCTGGTCCGGCAAATGCGCTGGCAAGGTTTCGCCACACTGCCCGAGCCGCTGCTTTGGGTCCTGCACCTGGGCTATCTCTGGATTCCCGTCGGCCTGTCCCTGCTGGCGGCGAGCCATTGGTGGCCGTCGATTTCGAGCAATGGCGCCGTGCACGCGCTGACCGTGGGCGCGTTCGGCACCATGACCCTGGCCGTCATGAGCCGCGCGACCCTGGGCCACACCGGCCGCGCGCTGACCGCCGGGCCCGGGCTGACGGCCGCTTTCGTCCTGGTGACGTGTGCCGCGCTTGCCCGTGTCCTGGCATCCCTGTTCGACGCCGCGTATCTGCCGCTGCTGACGATCGCGGCGGCGGGCTGGATCGCGGCATTCCTGTGCTACCTGATGGTTTGCGGCAAAATGTTCTTCGCCGGAAGGCCGGGACCATGAACCACCAGGCGATACCGGAAGAAATCCGTCACCAGGTTCTACCGCCGCGGGGCGAAGGCGCCATCCGGTGCGCGGCAGGGGGTATGACTCACCGTCCCCGGTGTCCGGTATCCCCTACGGCTGCGTCAGCTTGAACTCGATGCGCCGGTTACGGCGATAGGCGATTTCGTCGTCGCCCGGGTCCAGGGCCTGATATTCGCCGAAACCGGATGCGGCCAGGCGCCCGGGCGCCAGGCCCAGCCGAGTGAGGAACTTGACCACGTTGATCGCGCGCTGCATCGACAACTCCCAGTTCGATACGTAGGCGGAGGTGCTGATGGGGACACGGTCGGTGTGACCGTCGACACGCAATATCCAGTTGACGTCTGGCGGAATCTTCCTGGCGACGCCTTTCAGCGTTTCAGCCAGGCGTTTGAGCGTTACCTTGCCGAGCGGGTCGAGTCTGGCGGAGCGCGCCGCGAACAGGACCTCGGACTGGAACACGAAGCGGTCGCCGACGATGCGGATGTCCGGATGGTCGCCGAACACCTCGCGCAGGCGGCCGAAGAACTCCGAGCGGTAGGCGGAAAGATCCCCGGCGTTTAATTCCGCGGCACTCTTGCGCTTGCGCCCCATGGCGGGCGCCTTACCTTCCAGCCCCGCCCGCTCTTTCTTGAGCGCCGCGATTTCGCGTTTCAGGCCGGCGATCTCCTGGCGCCGACGTTCCATGGTCTTCTTGTCGGCCGCCAGGGCGTAGCGGGCCTCATCACGGTCTTCCTCGATCTTCTTCTTCGCGGCGCCGAGCGCCGCGATTTCGCGTTTCAGGGTGGGGATTTCGGCCGAAAGGGCCTGCCGGGCTTGGTCAGGGTCTTCCCCGGCTTTCGCCTTGCCGGCGGCCGTGGAGCGGAGCTTGGCCGCGAGATCGCCGAGTTCCCGACGAAGACCTGCCGCCGTCTCCTGCTCGCGCGACAGGCGTTCATTGAGCGCCGAAACCTCCGACCGAAGGTCCGCGACGACCTTCTCATTTTCATTGGTGGCTTCGGTCAGCCGCGAGATCAGATCTTCCTGTGTTTCGTAGACATTTTTCAGTTCGTCCTGCAAAACCGCGCTGTTTTCGCGCAACGTCACATTGTCCGCCGCGCGCTCATTGGCGATGAATTTTATGGCATCGTTTATCTGCTTGTTGAGGAGCTCGATTTCCTTGATCCGTGCGGCCGCGGCGCTGTTTATCGTGTTGATCTTCGCCTGCATGCGGTCGATGAGCGCTTGTGTCTCGCGGTACTGTTCTTCCAGATAGACGTCTTCCTTCCCCTTTCCCTGGTCCTGCGCGAAAGCGGGGTACAGGAAACCAGCGGTTGCGAGGCCGACGCAAAACGCCAGACAACGGCCGAGAAGTTTCATTGGCCGGTCCTCCCCAGGTGTCGCCAACGAAACCGGAGATATTCCCCTGGGATTCCCCATGTGAAATCCTCCGATGCGGTTGATGATGCCTCAATCCCGCCAGATCGTCCACTAGTGGCCTTTATCGGCTAAATGGCGCCCGTACGACGACGCCCGGAAGCCTCGCAATGGCGCCCTTAAACCAGTTCCAGCGCAAGCTTCGGATAGATTTCCCCGCCGCCGCCGTTACCATGGGAGGCCATGGGCGACAGCGAGACTTATCCGGCGAACGACGACGAACGGTGGCGCGCCGTGCTGGCGCGGGACGGGCGCTGCGACGGGGCGTTCGTCTATGCGGTGCGCTCGACCGGCGTGTTCTGCCGTCCGTCGTGTCCGAGCCGCCGTCCCCGGCGCCCCCAGGTGAGCTTCTTCGCCGTGCCCGAGGCGGCGGCGCACGCGGGCTTTCGTGCGTGCAAGCGGTGCCGCCCCGAGGACACGCCCGCCGCCGATCCCCGCATCGCCACCGTGCGCCGCCTGTGCCGGGCCATCGAGGACGCCGGCGACGGCATTCCCACCCTGGCCGACCTCTCGGCCGAAGTCGGCGGCAGCCCCCATCACCTGCAACGGGTGTTCAAGCGGGTCATGGGCATCTCGCCGCGCCGCTACGCCGAAGCCCTGCGCCTGGACAGGCTGAAGGGCGCGTTGAAGCGCGGCGAGGCGGTGGCTCCGGCCCTTTACGGCGCCGGCTACGGGTCTTCCAGCCGGCTCTATGAGAAAGCGCCCCGGCACCTGGGCATGACCCCGGCGTCCTATGCCAGGGGCGGCAAGGGGGCGCGCATCGCCTACACCGTAGCCGCCTGCGCCTTAGGGAGGGTGCTTGTCGCGGCCACGGAGCGGGGGCTGTGCGCCGTCAGCCTGGGCGATACCGACGCCGGGCTGGAAGCGGCGCTCGGGGCCGACTACCCGGCGGCCGAGATCCGGCGCGGCGACGGCGCCCTGGCCGGGCGCCTGGACGCCGTGCTCGCCTGTCTCGACGGCGCGCCGTCGCCCCACCCGGGCCTGCCGCTGGATCTGAGCGCCACCGCCTTCCAATGGCAGGTGTGGGAACGCCTCCAGGGCATTCCCCGGGGCCAGACCCGCACCTACAAAGACATCGCCGCCGACATCGGCCGGCCGGGCGCCGCCCGCGCCGTCGGCCGCGCCTGCGCCGCCAATCCGGTTTCCCTGGTCGTCCCCTGTCACAGGGCGGTGGGCGGCGGCGGCGGGCTGGCCGGCTACCGCTGGGGGGTGAAACGCAAGGAAAAACTCCTCAGGCGCGAAGGCGCCGCCGTTGGAGGACGCGAGGAAACGGTGTAGCCTGCCGCTCCCATGAAACAGGCCCAGGACACGATCACCGTCGGCACCCGCGGCCAGGGCCTTCACGAGGTCACGGCCGAGATCGCCGACTGGGTTTCCCGCCAGGACATCGGCACCGGCCTGCTGACCGTGTTCTGCCGCCACACCTCGGCGTCGCTGACCATCCAGGAGAACGCGGACGCGGACGTGCGGCGCGACCTGGAGGCGTTTTTCAAGCGCCTGGTCAAGGAGGACCCGTCGCTCTATCGCCACACCACCGAGGGGCCCGACGACATGCCGGCCCATATCCGCAGCGCGCTCACCGACGTCTCCCTCGCCATCCCGGTCAGCGGCGGCCGCCTGGGGCTCGGCACCTGGCAGGGGATCTACCTGTTCGAGCACCGCACCCGGCCCCAGGAGCGGCGCCTGATCCTGCATCTCGCCGGGGACTAGAGCATTTTCCGATCAATTTAGTTCATACCCTGAATTGGCGAAGAAGTTTGCACATTCTTCTGGAGGGAAGAGCTCGATGGCCTCGGCGACGGCAACCCAGAGGTCATCGACGGTGCGGGCGG
>JACZWD010000171.1 GCA_022572335.1 Pseudomonadota bacterium | reverse complement strand
AGCGTGCGCCGTGGCGATGCGGGGCATCGCAAAGCGTGCGCGACGCCGTCCGAAAGCCTTGGTAAGCCGCCGTTGCGGTCGCGTATGCGGCCCGTCGGAGGGCGTCGAAAAGTTTTGACGATGCCCCCGCATCGCCTGCAACTTTCCTCCTGCCCGACGAGCCGCCTACGCGATCTCTATGAGCCATGATCAGCGCCCCTTGGTATTAGAGCGGACATTGTCGATCCAAACGTCTGCAACGCACCCAAAAGCAGCCGGCCGTCCACTGATTTGGGCCGAAAAGGGCCTCGAAATGTGTCCTGTGGGGCCCCCTCCCTGCCCTGAAGACGCCGGCAAGATTACCTCGCATCCGGCGCCGCTTTTTCCGTAAATTTTCCGTACAACGGCAGGGCGCCGTCGACGACGCCATGGTAAACCGTTGAAAATACGTGGTGTCCCCAACGGGGTTCGAACCCGCGACGCCGGCCTTGCTACAGGGGCAGCCGCAGGCGCACCCGCAGTCCGCCGTCGGGGGAGTCGCCCAGGGAAATGTCGCCGCCGTGGCCGCGGATGGCGTCGCGGGCGAGGGTCAATCCCAGGCCGACCCCGCCGGTGCTGGGGTTGCGCGAGCCTTCCAGCCGGTAGAATGGCTTGAACACCTCTTCGCGCTTGTCCTCGGGAATGCCCGGGCCGTCGTCGTCGATGGTGATCTCGATGGCTTCGCCCAGCCGCCCGGCGCGCACCGAAACGTGGTCGCCATAGCGCATCGCGTTGTCGATCAGGTTGGTCACCGAGCGTTTGAAGGCATCGGGTCTGAGGGGCACCGTGAGGTTGCCGTCCGTGTGCAACTCCACCATGCCCCCCTTGCGCCGCGCCTGCGCCACCACCCCGCCGAGAATGGTGGTGAGGTCTTCGGACCTCGGCGTCTCCGTCCCCTCGCCGCGGGCAAACGCCAGATAGCCGTCCAGCATGTACTCCATCTCGGCCACGTCCTCCTTCAGTTCGTCAACGCCTTCGGCGTCGCCCAACAGCGCCAGTTGCAGCTTCATGCGGGTGAGCGGCGTGCGCAGATCGTGGGACACGCCGGCCAGCATCTCGGTGCGCTGGCTGATCTGGCGCATCATGCGCTCGCGCATGGCCAAGAAGGCGGACGCCGCCTGGCGCACTTCCTTGGCGCCCTCGGGCTTGAAAAGGGGCACGTCCCGGCCCTTGCCGAAACTGTCGGCGGCCAGGGCCAGGCGGCGGATCGGTTTCACCTGGTTGCGCATGAAGACGGTGGCCACCCCGAACAGGATCATGGATGTCCCCACCATCCACAGGATAAAGACATACGTTGTCGAGCTGAACAGGCGCTTGCGCGTGGTGACGATCTGCAGGACGCCGTCGGCGAGCTGCACGTCGACGATCACCCGGCGGTACAGGGACTGGGTGTCGATCTGGAAAGGCCTGGCGACGACCTCCCTGACCACCCTGATGAGAATACGTTCCATGCGGTCGTTGCCCACGGGCGGGGTGGTGGCGACGGTCGCGCCTTCCTTCATGGCCGCCACGATGTCCATGTTGCGGGCGGCCAGGTCGAAGATCCATTTGCGGTTTTCCGGACCGGGGTTTTCATCCATGACGTCGATGAGGGAAGCGATGTCGCCGGCCAGACCCCGGGCCAGGCGCAGGCTGACCTTGTTCCAGTGGCTCTCGAAAAAGATCAGGGCCGAGACCACCTGCAACAGCACCAGCGGCGTGACGATGATCAGAAGGGATCGGCCGAGCAGGCTGCGTGGCAAAAAGTGTTTGATCACGGCGCCCCCCACCTTCCCTAGACCCCGTCAGGGGAATCCGGGCGCAGCACGTAGCCCCTGCCGCGCACGGTCCGCAGGTAGCGCGGCAACCTGGGGTCGGGCTCGATCTTGCGGCGCAGCCGGGTGACCTGCACGTCCACCGCCCGCCCGCCGCCGCTGGCGCCGGTGCGTAGGGTCAGTTCCTCGCGGCTGAGGACGGTGCCCGGGCGCTCGGCCAGGGCCGTCAGCAGCGCCGCCTCGACGGCGGTGAGACGGATGGGATCGCCGTCGCGGCGCAGCTCGCCGCGCTCCAGGTCGAACAGCACGTCGCCCAGGCGCACCTCGGCCGGCGCCTCCGGCCGCCTGGGCATCCGGCGCAGGATGTTGTGGATGCGCAGCAGGAGCTCCCGGGGCTCGAAGGGCTTGGCCAGGTAGTCGTCGGCGCCCCGTTCCAGTCCGGCGATGCGGTCCTCGGGCTCGCCCATGGCGGTGAGCATGAGGGTGGGAATCGTGCCCGTGCGGCGCAGGTCCTCGGCGAAGTCGAGGCCGCTTTCACCGGGCATCATCAAATCGAGCACGATCAAATCGAAGGTGAGGGTGAGGAGCTTGGCGCGCGCGTCGGCCACGTCGCTGGCGGTGGCGACCAGGAAGCCGTTCTCGCTCAGGAACTTGCGCAGAAGCTCCCGCAGGCGGTCGTCGTCGTCCACCACCAGAATGTGAGGATTGTCGGCGTTCATCCCCAGTACCCTCTACCACAAGGTCCGGGGCTATCGACGCCCGGACCCGGCCAGGGTCACCCTGCGCCGGTCTTCTTCGTTGATGATGCCCCTGAGCACGGTCCTGAACCCCTCCACCGCCTCGGCCCCCGCCTCGCGGTAGGCGCGGGCGATGCGCCGGCTCTGTTTTTCCGTGAGCAGGCGCTCCAGTTCCTCGCCCTTGGGCATCAGGTAAAGCATCCGCCGGCGCCGGTCGCCCGAGTCCGTCCGCTGGGCGACGAATTCCTCGCGCACCAGCTGGCTCAACACCCGCGACAGGCTCTGCTTGGTGATCTTGAGGATGCGCAGAAGCTGGCTCACGGTAATTCCGGGGTTGCACCCGACGAAATAGATCACCCGGTGGTGGGCGCGCCCGAACCCGTATTTGTTAAGAATGGCGTCGGGTTCGCCGGTGAAATCCCGGTACGCGTAGAACAGAAGCTCGATGGCCTGGCGCAGTTCCTCCTCGCGCAGGAAAAGGGGATTGGCCCGGGGATGGTGTTGAACCATGGGGTGCCGCCGTCCGTGCAACGCATTTACGTCAGTCTCATTGACATATATGCCCAATACTGGTACTGAAAGCAACATCCTTCCAAGGGAAAAGATTGTCGAGAAAGAATATTACGTGGATAGCGATTCATTCGACGACCGCGACGGTTTTATCTGGTTTGACGGCGAATTGGTGCCCTGGCGCGACGCCAGGGTCCATGTGCTCAGCCACGCGCTCCATTACGCGTCCGCCGTTTTCGAGGGCGAGCGGGTCTACGGCGGCGAGATCTTCAAGCTGACCGAGCACACCGAGCGCCTGGCGGAGTCGGCGCAATCCCTGGGCTTTCAGTTGCCTTACGGCACCGCCGAGATCGACGCCGCCTGCCATGAGGTGTGCACGGCCAATGCCATCGTCGACGGCTACGTCAGGCCCCTGGCCTGGCGCGGCAGCGAGATGATGGGCATCTCGGCGCAGGCGACCCGCATCCATCTGGCCATCGCCGCCTGGCCGTGGCCGTCGTATTTCTCGCCCGAGGCGCGGATGAAGGGCATCCGGCTGCAGACGTCCGAATGGCGCCGCCCGTCGCCCGAGACCGCCCCGGTGAAGACCAAGGCGGCGGGGCTTTACATGATCTGCACCCTGTCCAAGCACGCGGCCGAGAGGGACGGGTTCGAGGACGCGCTGATGCTGGACTGGCGCGGGCGCGTCGCCGAGGCGACCGGCGCCAACATCTTCTTCATCTTCGGCGACGACACCCTGCACACGCCGGTGCCCGACTGTTTCCTCGACGGCATCACCCGGCGCACGGTCATGGGCCTGGCCCGGGACCGCGGCATCGAGGTGGTGGAGCGGATCATCATGCCCGACGAGCTGGGCCGGGCGACCGAGGTTTTCCTCACCGGCACCGCGTGCGAGGTGACCCCGGTCGGCAGCATCGACGAGCACACCTACACCCCGGGCGAGATCACGAAAGTCCTGATGGAGGACTACGAAAAGACCGTCGGCAAGCAGCCCGCCGACGCCGTCTCGGCGGCCTGAGGGGCCGGGCGTTTAACCGAATCCCAGGGCCGGGCGCAGGACCCGGCCTTTTTCTTCTCTCAACCGCGAAAACCAAGGTTCCGCGCCGACCCTGGCGACGGGTGCCCCCTACAACCCCCCGCCCGGCTCGCCGAGGAAGCGGGCGCTCATTTCGCCGGTCAGGAAGTCGAAAGCCTCGTCCACCGAATCGGTGCGCATGAAAAGGTCCAGGTCCTCGGCGTCGATGGTCCCGTAGCGGACCAGGGCGTCGAAGTCGATCACGTCGTCCCAGAACCTCTTGCCGTACACCACGATGGGGATCTTCTTGTTCAGCTTGCGGGTCTGGATGAGGGTCATGATCTCGAAAAACTCGTCCAGGGTGCCGAAGCCGCCGGGGAAGATCACCAGCGCCTTGGCCAGGTAGATGAACCAGAACTTGCGCATGAAGAAGTAGTGGAACTCGAACGACAGCTCGCGGGTGACGTACGGGTTGTCGTGGGGTTCGCCGGGGATGGAGATGGTGAGGCCGACGTTCATCCCCTTGGCCTCGGAGGCGCCCCGGTTGGCGGCCTCCATGATTCCGGGGCCGCCGCCGGTGCACACCACGAAGCGCCGCCGCCGCCCCTTGAGGCCCTTGGACCATTCGGTCAGGCGCCTGGCCAGCTCCCGGGCGTCCTCGTAATAGCGGGACATGGCGAGCCGCTGTTCCGCCGCCGCCACGTCGCCACCGTCCTTTCGCGCCGCCTCCAGCCGGGCCTGGGCGGCGTCGCGCGGCGGGATGCGCGCCGAGCCGAAGAAGACGATGGTGTCGCTGACTTCCAGGTCCTCGAAGCGGGCGTCCGGCTCCAGGTATTCCGACAGGATGCGCAGCGGCCTGGCATCCCGGCTGTTCAGGAAGGGCACGTTCCTGTAGGCCTTTACCGGCCCGTCGTCGGTCATGATCCGTCTCGCCAAATGTTGAAGGGAGGGGGCGGCGCCTATTCCGCCGCCTTGCCGCGGCGCCAGCGCCGCGTCGCATGATCGTCCGACGCGCGGGCCTCCACCCACCGGGTCCCGTCCCCGGTGTCCTCGCGCTTCCAGAACGGGGCCTTGGTCTTGAGCCAGTCGATGAGGAATTGACAGGCCTCGAAGGCCGCCTGGCGGTGGGCCGAGGCCACGGCCACGAGCACGATGGGGTCGCCGGGCTCGAGCCGGCCGTACCGGTGGATGATCAGGGCGTCTTCCAGGGGCCAGCGGCCGCGCGCCTCCGCCTCGATGGCGGCCAGCGCCTTCTCGGTCATGGCCGGGTAGTGCTCGAGGGTCATCGCCGCGATGGGCCGGTCCCCGGCCACGTCGCGGACCAGGCCGACGAAGGCGCACACGCCGCCGATCCCGTGGTTGCCCTCGGTCATGCGCGCCACCTCGGCGGCCAGGTCGAAATCCTCGCGCTGCACGCGGATCATCGCCTCATACCAAGGGGCACTGATCATGGCCCATAGAGATCGCGTAGGCGGCTCGTCGGGCAGGAGGAAAGTTGCAGGCGATGCGGCGCATCGTCAAAACTTTTCGACGCCCTCCGACGGGCCGCATACGCGACCGCAACGGCGGCTTACCAAGGCTT
>JACZWD010000170.1 GCA_022572335.1 Pseudomonadota bacterium | reverse complement strand
TTCTCCGGCGCCTGCACGGCGATGGTGGCGAGACCACCCAGTCCCATCAGCATCTCGCCGTCGCCGGTGATCACGAGGACGCGCCGGGCGGGCTGGGCCAGCGCCAGGCCGAGGCCGATCATCGCCGCCGACCCCATGGCCCCCCACAGGGGAAAGGTCAGGGCGTGATCGCCGGCCGCCGTGACGTCCCAGCACGGGGCACCCAGGCCGGCGACGACCAGCAGGTCGCCGCGGTCGGCGACAAGGGAGTCGACGACCTGGCGCCGGCGCAGGGGATATGTCTCGCTCCGCGTCACCGCTTATTCCGCCTGATCCCCGAAATCCTTGATCCCGACGACCGTTTGCGCGATCAGCACCGCCACCGCCGCCGGTCCGTCGAAGGCGGTGCGCCCCCCGGCGGTCACGGTTTCCCCGACCCGGCCCGGCTCGTCCACCCCGTGGACCATGACGCCGGCCAGGCCGAGGACATCGCCGGAAATCCGGCCCATGGGCACCTGCCAGGGATTGGTCTCGCCCGCCTGCCCGCGCATGGTGACCACGATGAGCAGCGGAAACCGGCAGTTCCCGGTCAACGACAGCATGTTGACGCAGTTGCCGATGCCGCTGCTTTGCATCAGCAGCACGCCGCGCCGGCCACCGAGCCAGGCGCCGGCCAACACCGCGATGCCCTCTTCCTCCGTGGTCAGGGGCACCATGGTCATCGCCGGCTCGGCCCCGCACAGCTCGAGCAGGCGGGCATGCCCCGCATCGGGCACATAGGCCACCTGACCGATTTCCATGCCGCGCAGGGCGCGGAATATGTCGTCCGGCCACTCAGGTTGGGTCTTTGCCATCCGCCGTTCCGGGATCAGGGCTGGACCATGCGAACGCCCTCCACGGGCGCTGGATTAGCACGAAAACGGCCCTTGGGCCATCGCCGCCGGGCGGTGTTCAGGGCACGGAGCGATCCCGCCCCGGCATCCGGCGAAAATTAGATAAAATTTTAGACAAAGTGTAGTGAAATAATACTATAATAAAAAATATTGCGAGTTATACATAGGTATTGTATTAGTTTTACATTGCTCTTTCCCTAAGAAGCAGTAAGGGGGCGACTCTTGCTCCCTGTTCAAGATTTTCCAGGGGATCGAGCCGGCAACGGGGCGGACGCGGTGAAGGCGGTGTCCCGAAACGGGACATCTGCACGCCGCGGAACAGCCTGCGGAAGGTGAGGCGTAATGGCTGACATCACCCTCAGTCTTGCGACGCGCACGACCCTGCTCCAGTTGCAGCGGACACGGGCGCTCATCGACGCGACCGTGCAACGCCTGGCCACGGGCGTACGGGTCAGCTCGATCACCAACGCCCTCGCGTTCTTCAACGCCAGAAGCCTGACCGACCGCGCCGGCGACCTGTTGGGCATCAAGGACAATATCTCCGCGGCCACGAGCACGGTGGGCGCGGCGGTCGCCGCCATCGACAGCATCATCTCGCTGGTCAATCAGATGCGGAGCCTGGCCGTTTCGGTGAAGGGCAGCGCGGCCTCCGGGCCCGTGGCGACCACCGTGACGGGCAACGTGGTCGCCGATACTACGGTGAGGGTCAGAAGTGCATTGGCCGGCGCCGAACTCGGCGACAGCTTCGACATCACCCACAACGGGACGACGACCACGATCTCCATCAGATGGTCCACGGATTTCGACGATGTAGTGGCCGCTATCAACGCCATCAGCGGCCTGACGGCGACCGTCTCCAACGGCAACCCGTTGGTCATCACCGCCGCCGACGGCCAGGACATCGTCATCGCCAACAACGTCAACGACCTGGCCACGGACCTGGGTCTCGCCACGTCCACCAACGGCAGCGTGGGGGGGACCGGCACGCTGCGGGCGGCCGCCGAGACCCAATTCGATTCGCTCAGGATCCAGATCGACAACCTGGTCAACGACACCACCTTCCTGGGCGTAAACCTGCTGAAGGCGTTGCCCGACAGCCTGACCGTGAAATTCAACGAAGACGGCACCGCCAGCCTGACGGTGTCCGGGATAGCGTCGGATTCGACCGCGCTGGGTATCAGCGCCGTCGACTCCGCCGACAGCTTCGCCACCGACGCCGGCATCGACACGATCGTCGCCCAGCTCGACGCGGCGCTGACCACGTTGCGCACCACCCAGAGCACGCTCGGCGGCAACAACACCCTCATCAACACCCGCTTCGCCTTCACCGAGAACCTGATCAACACGTTGGAAGACGGGGCGGCCAAACTGATCAACGCCGATTTGAACGAGGAAGCGGCCAACCTGCTTGCCCTGCAGACCCGCCATGACCGGGCGCTCGGCGCGTTGAGCCTTTCGTTCAACAACGGATCGGCGATTTCCGCCCTGTTGCAACTGGCTTAATCACTCCCAAAAAAAAGGCGATGCAGCCATTTTATCGAAGCAACGACGGCGGGAAAACGCGTCATTAACTCCCAGTTTGAGGAATTGTCCGATGTCCACGAGAAAGACCGCCACATACGAGCAAGTCATACTCTCCGCCTTGTCCCAGCGCGAAATCGACGGCCTGGCCTTCGCCAAGGCGGTGTTCGGGCTTGAGGAGGCGAGCAAGGCCGTAGACGATTACGAAGCGTATTCTTCGGCGCTGAAGTTCCACCAGATGCTGTGGACCTACATCCAGGCGGACGTGGCCGCCGACGGCAACGGACTGCCGGACGATCTCAAGGCCAACATCCTCAGTCTCAGCATCTTCGTCGACAGCCAGACGATCATGGCCTTGGCCGAGCCGAATGCCGAACACCTGTACTCCCTGATCGCCGTCGACAAAAGCATCGCCAGCGGCCTGCTCGCCACCAAGCCGACGGACGATTCGCGCCACGGCGCTCCGGCGCTTTTAAGCTAGCCGACACCGGCAAGCGGGGTCACGCCTTGGGACCCCGCACCAGCGCCGGCAGGTTCTCCCAGGCCTCGCCCGCCGCCATCATGCAGCTGGTGCCGTCGGGCATGGTGATGATGATCGTCCAGGTGGAGCCATCGGTGGTGGCGAACACCTCGATCACCCCGCCGCTCTTGGCAAGGCCGATGGCGACCGGGGCTTCAGAGTACCGGCTGTCAAGCTGTTTCGTCGCCTCCGCACGGGTCGTGCACACGGAATGAGCGAAGGCCGCCGCCCGCACCCCGACCACCGGCGCCACGGCCAACGCGGTGGCGGCGAGGCCCCCGAGCACGGCGGTCTTGAAGATCCTGGCGGTCCTGATCGTGTCAGTCATGGCCCATTCCTTCCGTTTGCGGGCAACGCGACGGTTCCCTCGAGACGCCACGCCCGGCCGCGTTGTTCAACCGGGCGCGCCAAGTGGAACGATCATGACGGAGCGGTCTTCCAATGTGCGTGACGGGCGTCACACTTCACGGTCACTTGACCATTCGTGACCGCACGTTCACGGCGTTTTTGACTGTTTATGTGATTTTTTTCTTAAAACGACGTCCTTGTCCCGATCTTTCGTTCCCGCCCGACGGCGGCCGGACCTGGGCCCGCCAAGGCCGCCTTGACCGCCACCCCCAACACGGTTAAGCGGGTGTAGTCGACGCGGCCGGACAGGGCATGGAGCGCCCTGGCGCCGGCGCCGGAGGACAACCTGCGCATAGGGGGATACGCAACCATGGCACCCAAAACGCCCTTTCGCTGGGACGATCCCTTCTTCCTGGAAGACCAGTTGAGCGAGGACGAGCGCCTGGTCCGCGACACGGCGCGCAACTATGCCCAGGAAAAACTGATGCCCCGCGTGCTCGAGGCCAACCGGAACGAACACTTCGACCGCGCCATCGTCAACGAGATGGGCGCGCTGGGCCTGCTCGGCCCGACCCTGCCCGAGGAGTACGGCGGGGCCGGCGTCAACCACGTCTGCTATGGCCTGGCGGCGCGCGAGGTGGAGCGCGTGGACTCCGCCTACCGCTCGCTCATGAGCGTGCAGTCGTCGCTGGTCATGCACCCCATCCACGCCTACGGCACCGAAGATCAGCGCCGCAAATACCTGCCCAGGCTGGGCACCGGCGAATGGGTGGGCTGTTTCGGCCTCACCGAGCCCGACCACGGCTCCGACCCGGGCGGCATGAAAACCCGGGCCGTCAAGGCGGACGGCGGGTACCGGTTGAACGGCACCAAGACGTGGATCACCAATGCGTCGATGGCCGACGTCTTCGTCATCTGGGGCAAACTGGACGGGGTCATCCGCGGCTTCATCCTGGACAACGGCATGCCGGGCCTGAGCACGTCGAAGATCGAGGGCAAGTTCTCCATGCGCATCTCGTCCACCGGCGAGGTCGTCATGGACGACGTCTTCGTGCCCGAAGAGAACATGTTCCCCGACGTCCAGGGCCTTGCCGGCCCCTTCGGCTGCCTGAACAAGGCGCGCTACGGCATCGCCTGGGGGGCGCTCGGCGCGGCCGAGTTCTGCTGGCACGCGGCGCGCCGATACACCCTGGACCGCGAGCAGTTCGGCCGCCCGCTGGCCGCCAACCAGCTCATCCAGAAGAAGCTGGCCGACATGCAGACCGAGATCGCCATCGGCCTGCAGGCGTGCCTGAGGGTGGGCAGGCTGCTCGACGAGGACCGCTGCCCGCCGGAGAACATCTCATTGATCAAGCGCAATTCCGCGGGCAAGGCCCTGGACATCGCCCGCATGGCCCGCGACATGCACGGGGCCAACGGCATCGCCGACGAGTTCCACGTCATCCGCCACATGATGAACCTGGAAACCGTCAACACCTACGAGGGCACCCACGACATCCACGCCCTGATCCTGGGCCGCGCCCAGACCGGAATCCAGGCGTTTACGGGTTGAGGAGCAAAGGACCCGCGCCCGCCGCCGGTGTCCCGCCTACGGCGTCGACGCCGTGTCGGGACGGGTCCTGGACGATACCGGGGGCGCCGCCGGCTGCATACCGCCGGGGCCCTGGCGGTACTGGATGATGGGCCGCCCGGTTTCCGCGTCGATGACGATGGTATTGACCTGGAACGCCTCGTTGAAGGCGCCGCCGGGGTTCATGATGGTGACGGCGAAGGCGCTCCGGCCCTGTTCCGTCACCGCCTCTATGCGCAGCACCGTGACGCCGTACCGCGTCTCCACCTGCCGCTTGACCTGATCGGCGGACAGCGCCGCCGCGGCCGGCGAGGCGCCCAATGCAAGCGTGGCGCCGAGAATTGCCGCCATGGCAACACCTCTCAGTGCAAGAGTCGCGGCACGGCCTGATCGGCCAAAAGCGTCCTTGGCCATGATACACATCCCCCCTTCTTCAAACGACACCGGCGAAGCACCGACCCTAGCACAACCGCACTCCCGCCGCCAGCGGTCCGCGGGAGCGATCCAGGGCGTCGACGACCGCCAGGTACAGGCGCCGGAGCATGATCGGCCTGGGAATAACCGCATCGGCCCCGGCTTCGCACAGGGCGCGCACCTCCACCACATCGATGGCTCCGGTGACGGTGATGACCGGCACCAGGGGGTCCACGCCGGCGATTCCGGCGCGCACCCGGGCGACCAGTTCCAGGCCGCCCACGCGCTCCGATTCCAGGTCGCAAATGATCAGATCGGGAGTAAATTCGCCGAGCAGCCGGAGCCCCTCTTTCCCGGTCGCCGCCTCGCGGATGTTGCCGATGGTCCGGG
>JACZWD010000169.1 GCA_022572335.1 Pseudomonadota bacterium | reverse complement strand
ACACCCCCCGGTGGCCCCCCGGGGGTCGCCGGGGCCGCGCCGCCGCCGTCTCCGAGGGCTTTCAGGGCCTCCGCCGGCGTCGGCAGACCGGAGGCGAAGGCGAGGCGCACCAGGATCATCTCCGCCGCCTGCTCGGGCCGGGGCGCCAGGCGCACCTCGCCGAGTCCCTTGAGCAGCATCTGCCAGGCCCTGGCCACCGCCGCCATGGACAGCTTCTCCGCCATCTCGCCGCCGCGCACCCGCTCCGCCTCGGGCACGCCGAAGGCGTCCGCCGCGCCGGGCACGACCTTGATGCGGGTCAGCCAGTGGGTCAGTTCCAGCATGTCTTCGAGCACCGCCGCGGGGTCGGCCCCGGCGGCGTACTGTTGGCCCAGGGTGCGCAGCGCCGTGTCGGCGTCTCCCTTCATCACCGCGTCCAGCAGGTCGAACGTGATCGTCCTGTCGGCCAGGCCGAGCATGCGGCGCACCTGGTCCTCGCCGACCTCGCCGCCGGAATGGGCGATGGCCTGGTCGAAGAGCGAGAGGCCGTCGCGCACCGAGCCGTCGGCGGCGCGGACGATCATGTCGAGCGCGCCGTCGGTGACCTTGGCCCCTTCGTTTTCGACGATGTGCTTGAAATGGGCGGCCAGGGTTTCGGCGTCGATGCGGCGCAGGTCGAAACGCTGGCAGCGGCTGAGCACCGTCACCGGGATCTTGCGCACCTCGGTGGTGGCGAAGATGAATTTCACATGCTCGGGCGGCTCCTCCAGGGTCTTGAGCAGGGCGTTGAAGGCGTGCTTGGACAGCATGTGCACTTCGTCGATGATGTAGACCTTGTAGCGCGCCGTGGTCGGCCGGTAGCGCACGCCGTCGATGAGCTCGCGGATGTCGTCGACGCCGGTGCGGCTGGCGGCGTCCATCTCGAGCACGTCCAGGTGGCGGTCCTCGGCGATGGCCCGGCAGTGCTCGCAGACGCCGCAGGGCTCCGCCGTGACGCCGCCGCTTCCGTCGGCTCCGATACAGTTCAGGCAGCGGGCGATGATGCGCGCCGCGGTCGTCTTGCCGACCCCGCGCACGCCGGTGAGGATGAAGGCATGGGCCAGCCGGCCCGAGCCCATGGCGTTGGTCAGCGTCCGCACCATCGCCTCCTGCCCGATCAGCCCGGCGAACGTGGCCGGCCGGTACTTGCGGGCGAGGACCTGGTAGTGGGCGGACTCCGCCGCTTCCCTTGGCGCGCCGGGAGCGGGCGACGGCTCTTCGCCGGGGGGCTGGTCCGGGGCGGGCGGCTGGGGAGGATCGTGCTCGGTCATGGGCGCCCGGTGGCAACAAATAAGCGGCGATACGATCGATGCGGCGGGTGGGAGACCGAACGACGACCCAGGCCGGACCTCGTTACGGCTGCTTCCTTCCGGATCTGACCGGGTTGGCGAGCGGCCTGTCCACCGCCGGCCTCCCACCGGCACTATACCAGCCCACGGGGTGCGGGAGCAAAGGGCCAATGACGGCGGTGCGGGGAGAGACCCGGAGCCGTCGGCGGACGGCATCGACATCGCGCGATAGGGTAGTGTCTCAGTTTGAAATCGTGGCGAACCAACGCCCTGAACGTCCGCTTTTTAGCGGATCATGTCTGCTTTACGCTGGGCGGCAGACATTGGCGCAGGGTCATCGGCACTTCTGCTCAATAACCCTTAGCGGACATTCGAACCTCAGCGAGGGGACGCGGGTTTCCGTCAGTTTCAACATTGTGTAGAAATGGGCCGGCCACTATTTACCGACGCAGGATTGACCCCCCATGCCCAAATACGCCGCTGCCACCGATTTCCAAAATCTGCATGAACAACCCGAGGCATTCGTCATCCCCAATCCGTGGGATCGCGGCTCGGCCCGCATGTTGGCGAAGCTCGGCTTCAAGGCACTGGCGACCACCAGTGCCGGATTTGATTTCGCCGATGGCAGACTTGAAGGGACGGCAACGCTTGAAGATGTTCTGTCCCATTGCCGCATGATGGTCGATGCGACCGGGTTGCCGGTCAACGCAGACGCGGAAAGTTGCTATGCGGAGACCCCGGAAGGCGTCGCCGAGACGATCCGTCGTCTTGCCGAGACGGGTATTGCGGGATGTTCAATTGAGGACTTGAACGTATTTGGCTCCGGAACCTACGGTGATGCGCCGATCTACGAACTGTCGGTTGCCGTTGAACGGGTTGCCGCCGCCGCGGAAGCGGTACGTAGTCTCGACAGACCGTTCATGCTTACCGGCCGGGCTGAAAACTTCCTCCATGGCCGACCCGATCTGGGGAACACGATCAAGCGCTTGCAGGCTTATCAGGAAGCAGGCGCCGACGTACTTTACGCGCCCGGTCCCCGAACGGCTGATGACATTCGAAGCATCGTCACTTCGGTCGATCGACCCATCAATGTCCTCGCCGGTTTGCCAGGTATGGACCTTTCGGTGACGGAGCTTGGTAAACTCGGCGTTAAACGGATCAGCATTGGATCCAACTTGTTTCGCACCGCCTTCGGTGCCGCGCTTCGCGGGGCTCAGGAAATCCTCAATGACGGTACTTTTGGATATGCCGGTGATGCGGCAACCTTTAAAGAAATCTCCGCACTATTCGACGATTGAGGCTTCAGTTTTCCATGGGCAATGTGAATTCAAGGCGTGAGCCTTGATCGCGTGCCGCCGAAAGCAGAAGTTTCGGCAATTGATTTCCGCTTCCCGGCTAAAAGCGGACTCAATCACCGCACCGGAACGACGACCGCTTGCATCCGCAAAGCCGACATTCGAGTCCGCTTTGCGCGTTCAGCGCATCAAATTTCACACTGAGACACTACCCGCAATCGGGCCGCGGCGTTGCCCGGGGCGCGGGCCTGTGTCAGGCTCGCGCCATGGCCGAGTACCTGATGTATACCGGCGCCGCGCTCGACCGCGCCGCCGCCTTGCGCCGCGACGAGGGCTGGGTCGCCGAGCGCCTGGACGACGGCGCCACCCAAATCGTGCCCGTGTGGCGCGGCCGCAACCTGATCGCCGCCGGGGACTCGCCCAGCGCCGTCACCATCACCGGGTCCCCGGCCCGGGCGTTGGTCCGCATCGCCGAAAGCGTCGCCCTTCTGGGCATGGACGGCGAGGTCGCCTATTTCGCCGCCGACGTCTCGGCCCACGACGAGGCGGCGCTCGCCCCCCTTGCGGACGGGGCGGAGTTCATCGACCTGCGCCAGGCCGGGGCGCTGATGGAGCGGCGCCAGGGGATGCTGCTGGCCTATGCCCGGGGGATCGTCTACTGGCACCACCGCCACCGTTTCTGCGGCGACTGCGGCAGTCCCACCGAGGGCCGCCAGGGCGGCCACATGCGCGTCTGCACCGGCCCGGCCTGCGGGCGCCAGCACTTCCCGCGCACGGACCCCGCCGTGATCATGCTGGTGACCCGTACCGCAAGCGGCGCCTGCCTGCTCGGCCACCAGTCGCGCTGGCCGCGGGGCATGTATTCGACCCTGGCCGGCTTCGTGGAGCCGGGCGAGAGCCTGGAAGAAGCGGTGGCCCGCGAAGTCCTGGAGGAAGCCGGTATCACGGTCGGCGCCGTGCGCTACCGCGCCTCCCAGCCGTGGCCCTTTCCGGCGTCCCTGATGCTCGGGTTCCGGGCCGAGGCCGAAACCACCGGGATCACCTGCGACAGCCACGAGCTCGAGGACGCCCGCTGGTTCACCCGCGAAGACATCGGGCGCTTCGAGGAACAAGGCCTGCGCCTGCCGCGCCCCGACTCCATCTCGCGCTGGCTGATCGAGGAATGGCTGAAGGAGGAACCGGCCTGATAATTAAGATTCTCAAACCCCATGGGGTGTTTGGCCTGAAGCGCGCTTGGGGGCTTCCCTGTCCTCGCCGTGGATGCTGGGCTCGGGCGCCGGAAAACGGGACGAGCCGAAGCGCACCGCCAGCACCGCCAACGCCAGAATCAGGATGGCGCCGGAAACGATCACAACGCGAATGTCCGCCTCGTGCTCTACGTTGACGAAGCCGATCAGCAGCCGGGTCAGCGCCGTGATGGCCACGTAGATGAGGAAGCGCACCGGCATGTGGTTGGTCTTGAAGTAGATTCCCACCATCGCGCCCAGCTCGAGATAAATGAACAGGAGCAGGATGTCTTCGACGGTGGCGTGGCCCCGCTCCACCATGCCTGTGAAGGCGAACACCGCCGCCCACACGATGGTCGCGCCGATGGCGAACAGCGCCAGGAGTTGGAAGCCGTCCACCAGAACGTTGCCCACCACCTGGGCCACGGAATGGGTGCGAATCCTGAATGTCTCGACGCGCCGGAGCCCTGCGGCCATCTGTCCGGTCCTCCGCGGCGGGCGGACCTGCCTGCCGTTCTGTTTAACGCGAATTTCCCGTTCACCCTCTTTCTACCGTGCCAATTTCGCGGCGACAAGACAATGGGCTTGGGCCGTCCGCGATCGTCCCGGCCCGTCAGGCGTTTTCCCCGGCCTCGCCGTGCCGGCGGAAGGGATGGGCCGGATAGACGCCGAGGATATTCACCTCGTGGGAGAAGAACTCCAGCTCCTCCAGCCCCACGTTGCGGTCCTCTGGGTGGCCCTTTCCGGCGTCCCTGATGCTGGGGTTCCGGGCCGAGGCCGAAACCACCGGGATCACCTGCGACAGCCACGAGCTCGAGGACGCCCGCTGGTTCACCCGCGAAGACATCGGGCGCTTCGAGGAGCAGGGCCTGCGCCTGCCGCGCACCGACTCCATTTCCCGGTGGCTGATCGAGGAATGGCTGAAGGAGGAACCGGCTTAGTACTTGGTGGCGTAGGTTCTCGACTGAATCGATCCGCGCCGGCTGCGCCGGTCGCGCCCCCGGCTGCCGGTCCGCAAAATTCAATAAGGTCTTGAACCTCTAGTTACTGGAGGTATTAAACTGACGATACAAGGGTGAAGGGGAGGCGACTCGATCATGAATGTGCGCGGCTACAAGATCGGGGACGCCGCCGCGGCCTCGGGCCTGACGGTCAAGACCATCCACTACTACGAGCAGATTGGACTGATCCCCAGGGCCCAACGGCGGAACAGCGGCGCCCATACCGGTGGCAATCGCGTGTACGGCGAAGCCGACGTGGGCCGTCTCCGGTTCGTCTACCATGCGCGTTTGCTCGGTCTGGGTCTCGCCGACATCCGGGAATTACTGGCCCTCGCCGATGGCAAGGGCTGCCCGGGCGGACAGCCGGAGTATGAACAGGTTTTGCGGCGGCATGTGGACGGCATAGACGACCGCATTCGTCATCTCCTCGGGCTGCGCGCCACCATAGAGGTCTTGCTGTCGCCCCAACGGCGGCCCAAGGGCGAAGCGTGCTCATGGAACACCTGCGAATGCATGGGACCGGCGGAGTCGCCGTCGCCGCCGGCCGGCGGGTCGACCCTGAACCGGTGCAAGTGAGGAGGACACGATGTGTGAGTTCCGTGGCTGTGGCATGGGACGCTCCCGGAAGCGTGCTGCCGGGGAAAGAAAGGCCGGGAAGACCGTGGCCGACATGGCGATCGTTGCCCGCGCCATGGAGCCGAAGGCGTCCAGGCCGGGACCCTCCGGCTCCCTCCGGGTGATCGATACGGCGTTCGACGACCCGGCCGCGGACCGTTTGGCCTCCCGCACCGGATGAACGGCGGGAATCCCGCGCGCCGCCGACCGGGTGCCAAGTTTTTCCGACGGCCGGATCGCGGAGGGCGAGGTCGTCGCCGCGAAGCGGGAAAGAGCGGTTCCATGAGGCGG
>JACZWD010000168.1 GCA_022572335.1 Pseudomonadota bacterium | reverse complement strand
GCATCGCGAAGCGTGCGCGACGCCGTCCGAAAGCCTTGGTAAGCCGCCGTTCCGGTCGCGTATGCGGCCCGTCGGAGGGCGTCGGAAAGTTTTGACGATGCACCGCATCGCCTGCAACTTTCCTCCTACCCGACGAGCCGCCTACGCGATCTCTATGAGTCATGATCAACGCTCCTTGGTATCAGTCACTGGTCACGGCGGCGGCCTGTCGGTTAAAACCGGAGAGGGCCCACTTTTACCCCGACACGGACCATGATGGGAACCTATGAAGACATCCGCGCCTCCGTGCGCGCGCTTGCGGCCGGGTTCCCCGGGGAGTCCTGGCGCGCGCTCGACCGCGAACGCGGCTACCGCACCGCGTTCGTCCCGGCCATGACCGAGGCCGGCTTCCTGTCGGTCCTGATTCCCGAGGCCGACATGGCGACACTGCTCGCCGCGGACGGGTCATGGCAGGCCGCCGACATGTGCCTGCAGACCCACGTTCGGCGACGACCTCGCCGAGGCCTTGAGCCGGCTTTTCATGATCTGAGATAACCCGCCTGAGACAACCCCGCCCTTGGCACCGCCGCCCCGGCCGGGGCGGGCGCGGCGCACGGCGAAAACGTGCCCTGGACCGGGCGCCCCACATGGACGACCATACCGGCGCCATGGAGGGGACATTTGCCCGATGACCGTCGACCTGGATCACCTGCGGGGCTGGATCGGGCGGCGGGAGGAAGCGGTGGACGTGGTCGCCGCCGGACCGTTGCAGGGGCTGTCGGCGACCCTCGACCGCGACGATGCGGAGCCCCGGCCGGGGGACGCCGTGCCGCCGGGCGGGCACTGGCTCTATTTCCTGCCGCGCACACGGGCCTCCGAGCTGGCCGCGGACGGCCACGCGGAAAGGGGCGGCTTCCTGCCGCCGGTGCCGCTCCCCCGGCGCATGTGGGCGGGCGGGCGCCTGGAGTTCCTGAAGCCCCTCAGGGTGGGCGACCGCATCCGGCGCATCTCCGAGGTCAGCGACGTCACGGTGAAGGAGGGGCGCAGCGGACCCCTTGTCTTCGTCCGGGTGCGCCACGAGATTTTCGGACCCGACGGCCCGGCCCTGATCGAGGACCACGACATCGTCTACCGCGGCGAAGAGAACGCCGCCGCGCGGCCGCGCCCGGCGCCCGGCGAAGCGGTCTGGCGGAGGACCATCCGCCCCGATCCGGTGATGCTGTTCCGCTACTCGGCGCTGATCTTCAACGCCCATCGCATCCACTACGACCACCGCTACGTCACCGACGTCGAAGGCTATCCCGGCCTGGTCGTGCACGGTCCGCTGATCGCCACCCTTCTGCTCGACCTGTGCCGCCGGGAACGCCCCCAGGCCACCGTCAAGGTTTTCGACTACCGCGCCCTCGGGCCCCTGTTCGACGACGCGGCCTTCACCGTCGCCGGCGAACCGGCGCCCGACGGCGCCTCGGCCCGTGTGTGGGCCGAGGACGCGGAAGGCGCCCTGGCGATGACGGCGACGGCGGCGTTTTCACCCTGACATGGCGGCCCGGCACGACGTCATCGTCATCCTCGGCGCCGGCCTTGGGCCGGCGCTCAGGCGCCGGGTCGCCCACGGGGCGCGCCTGTTCCACGAGGGCAAAGCCGAACAAGTGATCGTCACCGGCGGCGCCATCGGAACCCGGCCCACCGAGGCCGAGGCCATGCGCGCGCTGGCGCTCGAGCACGGCGTCCCGGAAGAGCGGATCATCGTCGAGGACAAGGCGACGCGCACCCTCGAGAACGCGCTCTATACGGCCCGCATCATGGAGGACCGGGGCTGGGCCCGCGCCCTGGTGGTGAGCGATCCGTTCCACCTGCCCCGGGCGCTGTTCCTCTTCCGCCGTTTAGGCATAGCCGCCTCCGGCGCCGCGGTCCGCGAACGGTGCGGAGAGCCCCGTTGGCGGTGGTACGGGGGCTATGTGCGCGAGGCCGGCGCGTTCGCCACGACCGTGCTCCGCCTGCTCGGCCGCCGGGACAAGCGCATTGCCCAAACCAAGGGGCCAGGCTAAAAGCGGACCCATGAGCGAAAACGGCCTTCCCCTCTCGGGCGTGCGCGTGCTCGACGTCGCCACGTTCATCGCCGCCCCCTACTGCACCGCCATCCTGGGCGAGTTCGGGGCCGAGGTGATCAAGGTCGAGCAGCCCGGCTGCGGCGATCCCTTCCGCCGCTTCGGCACCCCCACCGGGCGGGCCGATTCGACCCTGGCGTGGTTGTCCGAGGGGCGCAACAAGAAATCCGTGACCCTGAACCTGCGTGCGAGCGAAGGGGCGGAGCTGTTCAAGCGCCTGGTCGCCAAGTCCGACGTTGTCTGCGAGAACTTCCGTCCCGGCACCCTGGAGAAATGGGGCGTCGGCTGGGAGACCCTGAGCGCCCCCAACCCGGGGCTGATCATGCTCCGCATCTCGGGGTACGGGCAGACCGGACCGTATAAGGACCGTCCCGGCTTCGCCCGCGTCGCCCATGCCGTCGGCGGGCTGTCCAACCTTGCCGGCATGCCGGGCGAGACGCCGGTGACGCCGGGCTCGACGTCGCTCGCCGACTACATGTCGGGCCTGTACGGGGCCGTGGGCGTCCTGCTGGCGCTCAGGCACCGGGACAGGACCGGGCGCGGCCAGTACATCGACATCGGCCTCTATGAATCCGTTTTCCGCATGCTGGACGAGATGGCGCCGGTCTACGGGCGCACCGGAAAGGTGCGCGGCCGCGAGGGCGCGGGCACCGCCAACGCCTGCCCGCACGGCCATTTCCAGACCCGGGACGACCGCTGGGTGGCCATCGCGTGTACCACCGACAAGATGTTCGGGCGCCTGGCCGAGGCCATGGGAAAGCCCGAGCTGGCGTCCGCCGGGCGCTACGGCCAACAATCCCGGCGCCTGGCCAGCCGCGACGCGGTGGACGCGCTGGTCGGCCGCTGGGTGGGATCGATGAGCCTGGACGAGGTGATGGAGATCTGCCTGGCCCACGAGGTGCCCTCGGGGCCGCTGAACACCATCGCCGACATCTTCGCCGATCCCCACTTCAAGGCGCGCGGCAACCTGGTCACCATCGACGACCCCGAGGTGGGCGAGGTGGTCGTCCCCTCGGTGATCCCCAGGCTGTCGGAGACGCCGGGCCGGATCGCGCATCTCGGCCCGGCCCTCGGCGACGCCAACGAAGACGTGCTGGGAAACCTTCTGGGCCTGTCGGGGGAAGAGATGGCGCGCCTGCGCGACGCCAAGGTGATCTGAGAGTCTACGTCTCCGCCGCCTGCAAAAGGTGGCTCAGTCCCAGGAAGGCGGGCATCTTGTGGGTCAGCACGAAGGTGGGGACGGCGGCCAGGTGGGCGGAGAACCGTCCCTTGTCCTCGAAGCGCCGGCGGAAGCCTGAGGCGGCGAACGCCGTTCCCAGCCTGGGCACGATGCCGCCGGCGACGTAGACGCCGCCGCGGGCGCCGAGGCTGAGGCACAGGTTCGACGCCACCGTGCCGAGCATGGCGCAGAACATGTCCATGGCCTCCGCGGCGAAGGGGCACGAGCCGTCCAGCGCCCGCTCCGTCACCCCGGCCGGGGTCACGTCCCCGTCCGCCGTTGCGCCGTCCAGCGCGCGAACCGCCCCATACAGATTGACCAGCCCGGCGCCGGACAGCACCCGTTCCGCCGATACGTGGCCGGACCGCTGCAGATGGGCGAGCACGGCGCTTTCGCGCCCGGTGGCCGGCGCCATGGTCACGTGGCCGCCTTCCGTGGCCAGGGGCACCCAGCCGCCGCCGGCCGGAATCAGGGCCGAGACGCCGAGCCCGGTGCCCGGGCCGAGAACGGCGATGGGGGCGCCGGGGGCGGCTTCGCCGCCACCCACCTGAAGACGGTCCCCGTCGCCCAGATGGGGGATGGCCAGGGCGATGGCGGTGAAGTCGTTGATCACCCGAAGGTCATCCAGGCCCAGGCGCCGGCGCACATCGTCGATGGAAAACGACCAGGGGTGGTTGGTCATGTCCACGCGATCGCCGCTCACCGGGGAGGCGACGGCCATCGCCGCGCGCCGGGGCGCCGCCGGCGGGGAAATGCCTGCCAGGAAGGCCTCGGCGGCGGCGCCAAGATCGGGGAAGTCCCTGCACGCCAGCACGACGGCGTCGCGCACCGAGCCGTCCGCTTCGCTGAGGGCGAAGCGCGCGTTGGTGCCCCCGATATCGGCGATCAGGCCGGGCCGGTGGAGCGATTCGGGTCTTGCCGCCATTCGGGCCCTAATACGGCCCCTCGCCGAGGGCCTTGAGGAAACTGTCACGCCAGGTGCTCAGCGTGTTGGCCCTCAGTTTTACCATCATGGCGGCCCACCGTTCGCGCCTTTCGTCCAGCGGCATCTCGATACCCTTGGCCATGGCGTCCGCCACCGCGTCGTAGTCGAAGGGATTGACCAGCAGGGCGGCATCCAGTTCCCGCGCCGCGCCGGCGAAACGCGACAGCACCAGCACCCCGGGGTCATGGGCATCCTGCGCCGCCACGTACTCCTTGGCGACGAAATTCATGCCGTCGCGCAGCGGCGTCACCAGGCCGATCCGGCTGACGCGGAAAAATCCGGCCAGGTTCTGACGCTTGAAGCTCCTGTTCAGGTAGTGGATGGGGGTCCAGTCGAAATCGGCGAAGCGGCCGTTGATGTGTCCGGCCTCGGTCTCCAGGTTGCGCCGGATTTCCCTGTACTCGGGCACCTCGGAGCGGGACGGGGGAGCGATCTGCAGCAACGTCACCTTGCCCCGGTATTCGGGGCGGGTTTCCAGCAGGCGCTCGAACGAATGAAACCGCTCCACCAGCCCCTTGCTGTAGTCCAGCCGGTCGACGCCGATGAGCCACAAACGCTTACCGACGCGATCGCGCAGGCGTTTGGTGCTTTCCGAGCCGGCCGCCTGCTTGGCGCTCTTGACGAAGTCCTCGGTGTCGATGCCGATGGGGAACACCTCGACCCTGACCGTGCGTCCAAAAGCGCGGATCAGGTGGTCGCCCAAGATGCTGCCGCCCGCCTCGTGGACGATGTAGTCGAGAAAGGCGCGCAGGTCGTTCTCGGTCTGGAAGCCAACCACGTCGTAGGAACACAACGCCCCCACCAGGGCGTAATGCGACGGCAGGGCGGTGAAGATTTCCATGGCCGGGAAGGGGGTGTGCAGAAAGAATCCCATGGGTTGGGTCACGCCCTTCTTGCGCAGTTCCTCGCCCAGGGGGATGAGGTGATAGTCGTGCACCCAGATCAGATCGCCGGCCTTGAGCAGGGGCAGCAGCTTTTCGGCGAACATGGTGTTCACCCGCAGATAGCCGGAATAGGTCTGCTTGCTGAACGCCGTCAGGTCGAGGCGGTAATGGAACAGGGGCCAAAGGCTCCGGTTGGCGAAGCCGTTGTAGTATTCGGCCGAGTTCTTGCGCGACAGGTCGACGGTGGCATAGGTGATGGCACCGTCCTTGGTAATGGTCGGTTCGGCCGTCGTCTGGGGCACCACCTTGCCGCTCCACCCGAACCAGACGCCGCCATGTTTGCGCAACGCATCCTGCAGCGCGACGGCCAGGCCGCCGGCCCTTGTCTTGGCGTCGGGGGTCACCGCCACCCGGTTGGAAACGACGACGAGACGATTCAAAACGCCTCTCTCCAGCTTTTGCTCAGGTGCATGGCGGAGTTGATGAACCCGACCATGGAATAGGTCTGCGGAAAGTTCCCCCACAGTTCGCCGGTGTCCGGGTCGATGTCTTCCGAGAGCAGG